>JAIKZT010000028.1 GCA_024682015.1 Clostridia bacterium | reverse complement strand
TTTGCGGTGGTCTGCCCGGCCGAGCGCCACGCTGTTTGACCCGTACAGCAGCTCCTCGATGATGTACGCGTACTCCTTGTCGAGCATGCGGCGCACGTAGGAGCGGGTATATTTGAAGCTGACGAGCTCCAGCAGCTTGATAAGCCTGGTAAGCGTCGTGAAGTAGAACCCCGGCAGGTCGTCTGTCTCCTCCTTGATCAGCTCCAGCTTTTCTTCCGGATAGTAGACAAGCGTCGCGAACGACCGGCGGTCGGCCGGCGTGAGCTCGGGAAAGTTCTCGTCGATCTTCAGTTTGATGGTGCCGGACGCGTTGCGCAGGATGTGGCGGAACGATTCGCTCTCGCCGTGGATGTCGGACAGGAAGTGCTCGGTGCCTTTCGGCAGGTTTTGAATAGCCGTAAGGTTGATGATCTCCGCCGAAGCCTCGGATACGGTGCCGTATTCCTCGGCCAGGAGCTTTAGGTATTTCATTTGGTCTTTTGTCAGATCCATGGAAACCTCCAGAAGGAATGCGAAGGGGCATACTATGTTTTGATTATACCATACCCGCGCGCTCGATTGACGGGTCGGCGCAGAAAAGATATAATGATTATTCGGAAAGAGGCAAGCCATGATCCGCATTTACCCGACACAATTTTCCGGCACCATCCAGGCGCCGCCTTCGAAGGCTCACGCGCAGAGACTGCTGTTCGCGTCCGCCATGGCCACGTCCGCCACGCTCGTAAAGAACGTGCCCGAGGCCGCGGACATCGATACGACGCTGCAGTGCCTGCTGGATTTCGGCTGCACCGTCGAAAAGCACGGAAACACCGAGATCAAGGTCTTCCCGTTCGCCAAGACGAATCCCGTGCCTACGGCCCGGTTTGATTTTAAAAACAGCGGCACGACCGCGCATATCGCGCTGCCCATGGCCGCGGCGTTCGGCATCAAGGCGGAATGCAGGGCGGGCGCGGGACTCATCAGGAGGCCCCTCATCCCGCTCTCGAGCCGCATGGCTCTGCGCGGGGTCACGTTCAGCAGCTTCAACCTGCCCCTCACGATGAGCGGCATGCTGCAGCCGGGCGAATATGTGTTCGCGGGGGACGAAGGCAGCCAGTACATTTCCGGCGCGCTCATGGCGCTGCCCGTGCTGTACGGAGACAGCCTCGTGCGCCTCTCCTCGCCGCTCGTGGACGGAACGTTCATCGACATTACGCTCGATACGCTCGAGTCGTACGGCATCCGGATCGACGTGTCGGAGGAGGGCTTCCACGTGCCGGGACGGCAGTTCTACAAGAGCCCCGGGGCCATTCGCGCCGAAAACGACTGGGCGCTGGGAACCATGTGGGCCTGCGCGGGCTGCCTTTCCAGAGACAACGAACATCCGGTCGTCGTAGAGGGTCTGCCGGCGGATTCCGTGCAGATGTACCGGCACTTCAAGAACGTCATGGCGCTGCTGCGCTACGACGTGAAATATCTGAACGTAGACGCGTCCGACTGTCCGAACCTGGCCTGCCTGTACGCGATCATCGCAGCGAGCAAGGGTTCCGGCATGGACGTTTCGGGCGTGCCGCAGCTTCGCTACAAGGAGACGGACCGGATGAAGACCGTGGCGCAATGCATCTCCGCTCTCGGCGCCAGCGCCCGCGCGACGGATGACGGCATCCACATCGATGAGCGCGCCAGCTTCGATTATCCGGAAAACGTGGAGCTCGACTGCAAGGGAGACCCGTGGATCTTCATGAGCTTCGCGCTCGCAGCAGCCTGCCTGCCCAAGCCGGTCGTGCTCAGCGACGAGCACTGCGCGGAGAAGGTGTACCGCAACTTCCTGCGGGATTACGAAGCTCTGGGCGGGAAGTACGAGATTTTGTAGACGCCGCTTCGACAGGCTCAGCGAGCGTCCAGCGAAGGGCCGTCATTTCTTCTTAATCCATTGTTGACATGCCCCCAGATATGGGGGTATATTTATGTGTAGAGTAACAATATCTTTAAGTTGGTACAGAGAGACCGACAAGATCCATACAGCAGCCGTGCGGAGCCCGCTCCGCGCGCGTTCCGTTCGTCTTGCCGGTCCGGCAAGGCATTTTTGTTTGCGCGAAAGGGAAAAGGAGACCCATGGAATTCAAGGCCAGCCTGATGAACGAAGAAGACGTGCGCCGCGCGCTCAAGCGCATGGCCCATCAGATCATCGAAAAGAACGAAGGCTGCGAAGGCCTTGTCCTCCTGGGGATCAAGACGAGAGGCGTGCCCCTCGCCCGCCAACTGTCCGCCCTCATCCGCGACATCGAAGGCGCGGAGGTGCCCGTGGGCGAGCTCGACATCACGCTCTACCGGGATGACCTCAGCGAGATCTCGGAAGAGCCGGTGCTGGGCGGGTCACGCATCGATTTTCCGATCGAGGGAAAAGTCGTGGTGCTCGCGGACGACGTGATCTACACCGGCCGCACCGCCCGGGCAGCGCTCGACGCGGTGAGCGCGCTGGGCAGAGCCGCCCGCATCCAGCTGGCGGTCCTCGTCGACAGAGGCCACCGGGAGCTCCCCATCCGGCCCGATTACGTGGGCAAGAACGTGCCGACGGCCAAGACGGAAGTCGTTTCCGTCCTCATGGAGGAAACGGACGGACGCACAGGCGTCGATCTGTACGAGAAGTAAAAAGGAGAAACGCTATGAACAACCAGAACGGCGCCATCTACAACGCCAAAGAATTGGGCGGCGGCAAATGCTTCGTCCTCGGCCTGCAGCACCTGTTCGCCATGTTTGGCGCGACCGTGCTCGTGCCCCTCATCACCGGCCTGTCCGTAACGGCCACCCTGCTGTTCGCAGGCCTCGCCACCCTGTTCTGCCACTTCGTGACGAAGGGCGAAGTCCCCGTTTTCCTGGGTTCATCCTTTGCCTATCTGGGCGGCTACGCCGCGGTCGTCGCGGCCGGAGCGGAAAGAGGCCTCTCCCAGAGAGAAGCCCTGCCCTATGCCTGCGTCGGCGTCGCCTGCGCCGGCCTGCTCTACCTGATCCTCTCCGGCATCTGCAAAGCTTACGGCTCCAAGAAGGTCATGCGCTTCTTCCCGCCCGTGGTCACCGGTCCGATCATCATCGCCATCGGCCTCAACCTGGCGCCTTCCGCCATCAATAACTGCTCCGAGAACTGGTTCATCGCCCTCGTCGCCATCGTCGTCGTCATCGTCTGCAACATCTGGGGCAAGGGCATGATCAAGATCATCCCCATCCTGCTGGGCGTCATCGCGTCCTACGCGGTCGCGGCCGTCACGGGCAACGTGGACTGGACGATGTTCAAGGAAGCGGCCATCATCGGCCTGCCTGTGCTGAAAGAGGACACGGTCTTCCACCTGTTCACGAGCGGCGTCGACAGTTCCTTCCTCATCTCCTCCATCATTACGATCGTGCCCATCGCGTTCGCGACCATGATGGAGCACGTGGGCGACATCTCCGCCATCGGCGGCACCATCGGCAAGAACCTCATCGAGGAGCCGGGCCTGCACAGAACGCTGCTCGGCGACGGCGTCGGCACGTCCATCGCGGCGCTGTTCGGCGCTCCGGCGAACACGACGTACGGCGAAAACACCGGCGTCCTGGCGCTCACGAAGGTCTATGACCCGTTCGTCATCCGCCTGGCAGCCTGCTTCGCCATCGTGCTCTCTTTCTTCCCGAAGTTCGCGGCGCTCATCCGGGTCATGCCCGCGGCGACCATCGGCGGCGTTTCCCTCATCCTGTACGGCATGATCTCCGCCATCGGCATCCGCAACGTCGTCGAAAACAAGACGAATTTCCAGGAGAGCCGCAACGTCATCATCGCCGCGCTCATCCTCGGCCTTGCGGTCGGCATCTCCTACAGCGCGGCCGGCGCCATCACGATCGGCAGCGTATCCCTGTCCGGCATCGCGGTCGCGTCCATCGTCGGCATCGTGCTGAACGCCATTCTGCCCGGCAAGGACGAGACGTTCGGCGATGACCCGAACAAGACCCTGGCTTCCAGCCTCGGCAAGTACTAAAATTTCTTTCGCGCAAAATGCGCGAACCGAGCATAACAAAAGCGCCCGCCTTCAACCAGGCGGGCGCTTCGCATTTTCGTATATTACAGGTTCTTCAGCTTTTCGAGGCAGCTGCTGCAGATGTTCTTGCCCTCGAAGACCTTGACGTCGGTGGCGTCGTTGCAGAAGATGCAGGCGGGCTGATATTTACGCAGGATGATGTCGCTGTTCTCCACGTAAATCTCGATGGGATCGCCTTCGGACAGATCGAAGGTATTTCTCAGTTCCTTGGGGATGACGATCCGCCCAAGCTGGTCCAACTTTCTAACGATTCCTGTTGCTTTCATGGCTCTTTGGCTCCTCTTCTCTATATTGAAACAGCGCGAAATGGTGGTTACATTGTAATTGTAACAGGCTTGCCTATATCTGTCAATCGCACAAATATGAGTAACACCAAAAAAATTTAATGGAATTTTGGTGCGATTCTCTATTTATCCTTATCCTTGTTCTTCGTAAGTCTGGCGAGGCCGGCTGCCGCGTTCACGAGGTTGGTGGCGGCTTTGACGGTACTGCGGTTGCCTGCGACAACGCCGCTGATGTTCGTAGCGGTCGTGGCGACGTTGGAGATGATGCCCTGGACGCTGTCCAGATCCTCCTTAGCCGTCGTGGACATCTCCGCCACGTTTTCCATGGTCTTGGAGAGCGATTTGAGCGTAGGAATCAGTTTGGCAAAGACGACTGCCAGAATGGCAACGGCCACGATGGCCACGATGAGCAGCAAATACGTAAGCAGCTGCTGAACGCTGATGGTGATCATGGGGAACCTCCTTTATATCTTATCTGTTATTATGCTATTTTTGGCTGTCTTTGACAAGTGTTGTTTTTATGAGCCATTACAAGTATAATATAGGCTGAGATATTAGGAGGTAATCCTTTGGCTAAATATATCGTAGAACAATCCGGCCCCCTGCGCGGGGAGGTGACGATCTCGGGCAGCAAGAACGCCGTGCTGCCCATTCTGGCCGCCACCGTTCTCTCCGAAGGCGTCTGCGAGATCAACGACGTGCCGCATCTGCTGGATGTGGAGGTCATGATACAGATCCTGCGTTCGCTCGGCGCGGACGTTTCCGAAGACTGGGACAGCCATACGGTGGTCGTAACGCCCGGCCAAAGCACCGTTTCGGAAGTGCCCCACGACCTGGTCAAGAAAATGCGGGCGTCCATCTTCGTGATGGGGCCGCTCCTCGCCAGGACGGGGTCCGCGGTCATCGCCCTTCCCGGCGGCTGCTCCATCGGCAACCGGCCTATCGACCTGCACAATAAGGGACTCCGCCTGCTGGGCGCCCGCATTCTCACGGGCGACGGCATCGTGGAGGCTTCCGCGCCAAACGGCCTGCGCGGGTCACTCGTCTACCTGGATTTCCCCAGCGTGGGCGCCACGGAAAACATCATGATGGCAGCGACTCTGGCGCAGGGCACGACGACGATCGAAAACGCGGCCGAAGAGCCGGAGATCGTTGACCTGGCGAACTTTCTGAACAAGATGGGCGCGCGCATCAAGGGCGCGGGCACGGATACGATCCGCATCGAAGGCGTGCAGCACCTGCACGGCACGCGGCACGCGGTCATCCCCGACCGCATCGAGACGGGCACGTTCATGGTGGCCGCCGCGATCTCCCGGGGAGACGTCCTCATCAAGAACAGCGTGCCCGACCACGTAAGGCCCGTCATCGCCAAACTGCTGGAGTGCGGCGCCGTCGTCAACGACGAGGTGGACGGACTGCGCGTGCGCGGCGACGTAAAGGATCTCGTCGCGACGGACATCAAGACGCTGCCCTATCCGGGCTTTCCTACCGACATGCAGGCGCTGTTCATGGCGCTGCTCACGACGGTGGACGGCACGAGCGCCGTCATCGAAACGGTGTTCGAAAACCGCTTCATGCACGCGGCGGAGCTGTCCCGCATGGGCGCCAACATCCGCGTGGACGGGCGCACGGCCATCGTGCCGGGCAACAAGCATCAGCTCGTCGGAGCGAGGGTCATCTCGACGGATCTGCGCGCCGGCGCGGCCCTGGTCCTCGCAGGCCTTGTGGCAAAAGGCAGGACGGAGGTTTCGGAGATCTACCACATCGAGCGGGGCTACGAGGGTTTCCACGACAAACTCTCCGCTCTCGGTGCTAAGATCGAGCGCGTGGAAGACTGAACCCGCAGGGGCAACCCTGCATTGCGAAAAATGGGATACCGCTAACGAACTGACCCCCAAAAGCCGGATTTGAAAGTCCGCGTTTTGGGGGTCTTCTGACGATATCCCATTCTTTTATTTTGCGAAAATGTGGGACAAGGAACTGTCCCCATGTCTCATTTGCGGCCGTAGATGGCCTGCAGTTCGTCCGTGTACCGGCCGTCCGCGCCGCGTACGCAAAGAGGCGGATCGACCTGCAGCTCCTTGCCGCCGCCCTTGACGGCGCACGCGAGGACGATGTTGGGCGAGGCGCCGGGCTTTGGCTGCACGAAGCGCATGCGCTTGGGCTCCAGCCCGTTTCTGCGGCAGCTCTCAAAGATGTCCGGCAGCCGCGAAGGCCGGTGAACCAGCACAAAGCGCCCGGCCGGCTCCAGCGCATACGCCGCCGCCCGGATGAAGTCTTCCAGAGTCGCGGTAGTCTCATAACGCGCCGACAAAGCCGTGTCCGAAGGAGGAACGGGTCCCCTTCCCGCCTCGAAATACGGCGGATTGCACAGGACGACAGAAAAGGAATTCCTGTCTACCATGTTCCGGATAGCCTTGACGTCTCCGCAGAGAAAGGACACACAGGTCTCTACGCGGTTCAGCCGCGCGCTCTCGTTCGCCAGATCCGCCGCGGAGCGCTGCAGTTCGATGCCCAGCACCTTCGCCGGCTTGTATTTGCCGTACGCGATGAACGACGCGGCGCCGTTCCCCGCGCCGAGGTCCAGCAGGCGGTCCTTAGCGTCTGCCCGGCAGTAATCCGCCAGCAGCACCGCGTCCACCCCGTAGCAGAAAGCGTCCGGATCCTGCAGCAGCAGCAGGCCGAACCCCGTATCGTCCGTCCGGATCGCCATGAGCTATTCCAGCTCCAGAAGATCCGCCTGCGCCTGCAGGTCGGATTCGGACATGGCCGTCAGGTCCGCGTCCGCCATGGGAGAGGCTTTTTTCTTGCCCTTCTTGGCCATCTGGCCCTTGTCCTGCCGCTTGTTCGGCGCCCGCTGGATCTCTTCCTTGCCGTAGATGTAATATTCGGTCGAGAGCTTTTCGGGCTTCGCGTCGGTCTTTTCCTCCAGCACGAGCCGCGTCTTGATCTTGTTTTCCAGGATGTTCACATCCATGACGACGGCCTTGCCGTCCCGCGTCGTGATCCGCTCGCCCACGTCCGGCATGCCCTTCTTCAGGTGGCAGTACGTCTCGTTCTCGTACTGCAGGCAACACATGAGCCTGCCGCAGATGCCGGAGATCTTGATGGGGTTCAGCGACAGATTCTGCACCTTCGCCATCTTGATGGAGACCGGTTCAAAGTCCGGCAGCCACGCGTGGCAGCACAGTTCGCGGCCGCAGGAGCCGATGCCGCCCATCATCTTCGTCTCGTCGCGCACGCCGATCTGGCGCAGTTCGATGCGCATCTTGAACACGCCCGCCAGATCCTTGACCAGCTCGCGGAAGTCCACGCGCCCGTCCGCCGTGAAGTAGAAGATGACCTTGGAATTGTCGAACGTGTACTCCACGTCCACGAGCTTCATCTCCAGGCCGTGCTTGTCCACCTTCTCCTGGCAGAGCTGCAGCGCTCTTTCCTTTTTCTTCAGGTTCTCCTCGTGGCGTACGGCGTCCGCTTCGGTCGCCTTGCGCAGGATGGGTTTGAGCGGCGCGATGATGTCGTCCTCCTCCACCTCCATGACGTCGGCGGCCAGCATGCCGAATTCCACGCCCCGCGCTGTCTCTACGATGACGTTGTCGCCCGCAGCCAGTTCGAGCTGGGCCGGGTCAAAATAATATACCTTACCGGCGGCTTTAAAACGCACGCCTGCGACTTTTACCATACTTTCCTCCTGTCGATCTATATGAGCAGGCACAGCCTCTTCAGGGTGTAGCCCGTATTGTATCCGAGTTTCAGGGATCGGCCTGCGTCTTCCGCGGCCTCTATCGCGGCCTCCAGGGCCTTTTCGTCCATCTTAGCGCATAATTCCTCAAAGGCGGGCCAATCGGCGCGTGACGGGGAGATTTCGGGCCTGTAGCGCGAAATCAGAGCGTCTCTGCATACCTCCTCCAGCTGGGAAACGAAGTCCATGGCCTTTTCCCGGGGATAAGACTTTTCCTCGAGGATGTCCTTCAGGCAGTCGCGCTTCTGCCAGAACGGCGCTCTCTGCGCCGCCAGCGTAAAGAACTGCCGGGCGATCGCGCGCAGCTCTGCCGGAGCGTCCTCCGCCTGAGCCTCCAGGTAATACGTGCTGCAGCGGGAGACCACCGTGGGCAGCAAAGCTTCCCGGCGCTCCGCCAGCAGGATGAGCACCGAATCGCCCGCAGGTTCCTCAAGCGTCTTCAGCAGCTTGTTCTGCGCCGCTGCGTTCAGCAGGTGAGCCTCATCCAGCAGCACCACGTGCCTCTTGCCGAAGGGTTTCAGCTTCAGCTGATCCTGCAACTGTTCGACCGCATCCACACCGATCTGCGTCTTCGCGTTTCCGGGCGCGCTGGCCAGGTCCATGAACAGCAGATCCTCGTGATTGCCGTGGTCAAACTTGCGGCAGGATACGCACGCGCCGCAGGAATCGCCCTCCCGGGGCTCCAGGCACAGGATGGCTTTCGCGAGCTGCCGTCCCAGGGCCAGACGTTCGGCCTGCGCCCCGATGAACAGGAACGCGTGCACCAGTTTGCCTGCCGCCAGAATGTTGCAGAGCTGGCTGGCTATTCTTTTATTTGTCGTCTGTTCTCGCAAGGACATAGGCGTCGTACTCTCTCAGGATCCGGGCAGCGATCTCCTCGATGCTTTGGGAAGCGTCGATCCAGACGTAACGGTCCGCGCAGCGCCTGGCGATCTGCAGATACCCCTCGTAGACCGCTTCATGGAAGGACGTGCCTTCCCGCTCGAGGCGGTCGAGATCCGCGCGCTCTTCGGCCCGGCGCTTGCCGGCTGCAGCCGGGAGATTCATAAAAAAGGTTATGTCAGGCAGTGTGCCCTGGACCGCGAATTCGTTGATGACCCGCACATCGTCGCCTAATCCCCTTCCATAACCCTGATAGGCGATGGAGGAGTCCATGAAGCGGTCGCACAGGACGATGGCTCCTGCCTCCAGGGCGGGGCGTATCTTCTCGGCCACATGCTGCGCCCGGGACGCCGCGTACAGCAGCGCTTCGGTGACCGCGTCCATTTCCTTATTGGCCGGGTCAAGCAGAAGTCGACGAATGGCCTCGGATATGGGCGTTCCGCCGGGTTCCCGCGTTAAGACCACCCGCTCGCCCCTGCTGAGCAACTCATTTTCGAGCAGGCGGATCTGCGTGGTTTTGCCGCTGCCGTCCGGGCCTTCAAACGTGATGAAAATGCCTCGTTTCGTTTCCATGATCTATGAGCGTTCCTTCTTGAACGTATCCCAATAGGCGTCCTCTTCGGACGCTTTGCGCTTCTTTTTAGCCCTCTCTTCCTGCTTGGCCTTCCGGGCACGGCTGTCCGCCAGCACCTCGTTGAAAAGGCTGGATAAAAGCCCTATGCCCAAGGCGATGATGGGGATGCAGAGAAGGATCCATAATGCATATCGTGCAACTGTATAGGACATGGCACACTCCTTAACTAAATAATTATACCATAAATGTGAGGCGACTTCTCCAACAATCTGCACATAACGAAAAAACGCACCTTTACAGATGCGTTTTTCGAACCGGCTGCGTCCTACTTTCCCAGGCAGCTTCCCACCAAGTATCATCGGCTCTGAAGGGCTTAACTACTGTGTTCGGGATGGGAACAGGTGTAACCCCAACGATATTGCAACCAGATATGAAGGATGTACCTTCAAAACTAAACAATGATTTTGAAAAACCATTGGTCAAGTGCTCGACCTCTTAGTATCGGTCAGCTCAACATGTCGCCATGCTTACACCTCCGACCTATCAACGTGGTAGTCTCCCACGGGTCTTAGCCTTGCGGCAGGAGATCTGTTCTTGTGGGGGGCTTCGCACTTAGATGCTTTCAGCGCTTATCCCGTCCATAGGTAGCTACCCAGCTATGCCCTTGGCAGAACAACTGGTACACCAGAGCTATGTCCATCCCGGTCCTCTCGTACTAAGGACAGCT
>JAIKZT010000020.1 GCA_024682015.1 Clostridia bacterium | reverse complement strand
ATAATGTTCGGCTAAAATGGAGGAGACCATTTGAAACAAGGTTCCAAGACAAATAGAAACATCGACATGACGTCAGGACCGCTGTTCCGGAACATCATCGTCTACTCGATCCCCCTCATGCTGACGGGCATCCTGCAGCTGCTGTTCAACGCGGCGGATCTGGTGGTCGTGGGCCGCTACGGCGGCAGGCTCTCCATCGCGGCGGTCGGGGCCACCGGCGCCATCATCAACCTCATCGTCAACCTATTTATAGGGCTTTCGGTGGGTGTGGGGGTCACCGTGGCGGTATCGCTGGGCGCGCAGGACGACGAGCGCTGCAGCCGGGCCGTGCATACGAGCGTGCCCGTGGCGCTGATCGGAGGCGCCATTCTCACCGTCGTCGGCGCGCTCTTAAGCCCCACGTTCCTCGCCTGGATGAAGACGCCCGAGGACGTCATCGGCCTGTCGAGTCTCTACATGCGCATCTATTTCTGCGGCATGATCCCTTCGCTGCTGTTCAACTACGGCGCGGCCATCCTGCGCGCGGCAGGGGATACGAAGCATCCGCTGTACTATCTGATGACGGCGGGCGTCGTGAACGTGTGCCTCAACCTGTTCTTCGTCATCGCTTTGCGGCTGGACGTGGCGGGCGTGGCGCTGGCGACCATCCTGTCGCAGTGCCTGTCGGCGACGCTCATCCTGCGCTTTCTGATGAGGACGGAAGGGCCGTACCGCTTTACGCCGCAGAACATGAAGATCCACGGGATGGAACTGAAGCAGTTCGTGCGCGTCGGCCTGCCCGCGGGCCTGCAGGGGTCCATGTTCTCGATCTCCAACGTCATCATCCAGTCCTCGGTGAACAGCTTCGGCTCCGTCGTCATGGCGGGCAATTCCGCCGCGGCCAACATCGAAGGCTTCACCTGGATCGCCATGAACTCGCTGCATCAGAGCGGCATGAACTTCGTCGGCCAGAACATGGGGGCTCACCGGCTCGACCGGGTGCGCCTCGTGCGGCGCTACTGCATCTTCGACGTCGTGGTGACGGGCCTCGTGTTCGGCGGGCTTTCGTACCTGTTCGCGCACCAGCTGCTGAACATCTACGTGCCCGGGGACGAGAAGGCCATCTCCTACGGCATCCTGCGCATGGGCTTCATGTGCCTGCCGTACTTCCTGGACGGCATCATGGACGTGATGACGGGCATCATCCGCGGCCTCGGCCGTTCCATGGTCCCGATGATCATCACCGTCATGGACATCTGCGTGTTCCGCGTCGTATGGATCTACACGATATGGCAGGTCCCGCGCTTCCACACGCTGGAGATGCTTTACATTACATATCCCATCACCTGGATCCTCACTTACGTCATGCTGGAGGTATGCTACCACGTCATCATGAGGAAACTGTCGCGCATCGAACGGGAGCGGGGCTCAAACCAGGCTGTTTTGACAGAATAAACGCACATGAAGAAAAATCCCAGGGAAATGCCCGAAATCCCTCAGAATGGCCGTTTTACGGCCTTGCGGAGGGCGCTGAGCGTTCTCCTCATCCCCATCTCGTATATGTTCCTGGAAGGGCTGCTCGCGCACCTGACGCTTGACCCGGCCGGCTACCGCTTCGGCGGCGCCATGCTCTCCGCCTTCGCGCTGGGCATGCTGTGCAACGCGGCTGTCTTCGCGTTCCGGCGGAAGTGGGCAGGGTTTGCGGCGGCCTTCGTTCTGCTGGAGATCGCCTGCCTGTATTTCTGCGTGCAGTTCTTCGTAAACAATTCTTACCAGACCTTCATGGATCCGCTCACGATCCTGCAGGGCGCAGGCGGGGTGGCCGATGAATTCGGCGAAGACGTGGCGCGCCTTGTGCGGGAAGGGGCGGGATACATCGCCGCGTTCCACGCGCCCGTGATCGCGCTGCTGTGCAGCGCGAAATTGTGGGACTTTCGCAGGGGAAAGGGAGCCTGGGCCCCGGCCGCGGCGCTGCTTTGCGGCGTCTTTCTGCAGAGCCTTGCCATGGGCGCGCAGACGATGGATCCGGCGGGCGCCGCCAAATACACGTACGAATACGCTTTTAACGACGGGATCTCCTGCTTCGGACTGATAACATCCACAGAGAGGGACGTGGTGTACGCCTTCAGAGGCGTGCCGGAGCGGAAGGCCGTGAAAAAGGCCGCGCCCGCGAGCGCTTTTGCCGGAAGCGGAGACGGCGGTGCGCCGGCTTTCTTCGGGTCAAACAAGCTGGACATCGACTTCGATGCGCTGGCGGAAGAGGAGAGCGATCTTTCCGTTGCCGCCATCCACAGGTACGTGGCGGAGCAAAAGCCCAGCCTGAAGAACGAATATACGGGCCTGATGGAAGGGAAGAACCTCATCGTCATCTGCGCGGAGAGCTTCGCGGCGGAGGCCATCAGCGAGGAACTGACGCCCACGCTGTACCGCATGGCTGCAAAGGGCATCGTCTTTGAGGATTACTACCAGCCGTTCTGGGGCGGCAGCACCACGTCGGGCGAGTTCGCCGTGCTCACGGGGCTCGTGCCGGTGAACCACGCCAACTCCATGCAGCAGATCATCGGGCACGACAACGCGACCTGCATCGGCCGCTACCTCCAGCCGCTGGGCTACACGTGTATCGCGTACCACAACGGCGACTTCGATTACTATAACCGCTACCTGACGCACCCGTGCCTGGGCTTTGACCGCTTTATTTCAAACGGCACCGGCATGGAGGACTACCTGACGGACATGTGGCCTCCCAGCGACACGGAGATGATGGAAGCGACGATAGACGACTGGATAGGCGAAGACCATTTCTACGCCTACTACATGACGTACAGCGGGCACAGCATCTACAACTTTACGCATCAGGAGCAGGCCATCAAGCATCAGGACGAGGTGGAAGGGCTGGACGCCAGCACGAAGATCAAGTCGTACATCGCTTCGCAGCTGGAACTCGAGGAAGCGGTGACGATCCTGTACGGCCGCCTCGAAGAGGCCGGCCTGCTCGACGACACGCTGATCGTGCTCACGTCGGACCACTACCCCTACGCCCTGCAGAACAGCATGATCTGGGCCAACGACCGGGATTATCTCTACGAGCTGTACGGATATGCGGCCAGCGACGAGGCGCTGCGGGATCACAACGCGCTCATCATGTGGAGCGGGGCGATCGAAAAACTGGACGAACCCATCGTGGTGAAACAGCCTGTGTGCAGCACGGACA
>JAIKZT010000326.1 GCA_024682015.1 Clostridia bacterium | reverse complement strand
GCTCGCATGATTTCAAAAACTGCTGTCGGGGATTGCCTATGGGGTATCCGGCCGTATCGCTGCATCTTATGTCAGACAGCGCCGCAGACGGCCGGCCGCCTGGGCCTTATCCCTCGACGCCGAATTCCTTCTCCGCAGCCGTGAAGGCATGGTCCAGCGCCTCGACGAGCATATCGCACTCCTCGATGTTGAACGTGATGGCCGGGCAGAACACGATGATGTCGCACTTGTTGTAGCAGTTGTTGCGGATGATGGCGTGCTCCTTCTCGTAGCACCAGCGGTTGACGAACGCGCCGACACTGCCGGGATTCTCGAACGGGACGAATTCGCCCTTCTTCTTGGTCAGCTCCAGCGAGAACATCATGCCCATGCCCTGGATGCGCAGGAAGATCGGATGCTTCTTCTGCAGCTCGGTGAGCTTTTCGGTCAGATGCGCGCTCAGCTCGCGGCTGTGCTCGATCAGGTTGTTCTCCTGGATGTACTTGATCGTTGCGATGGCCGCGCGGCAGGCGACGTTGTGGCCGCCGAAGGTCGAGCCGCTGCGGAACTCCGAATGGCCGGTCCGGAACTTGTCGTAGATCTTCTGCTGCATCATGCAGACGCCCAGCGGGATATAGCCGTTGGTCATGGCCTTCGAAGTGGTCAGGAAATCCGGGCTGATGTCGTAGTAGTCGGTGACGAACCAGTTGCCGCTCTTGCCGAAGCCGCACTGGATCTCGTCGAAGATCAGCAGGATGCCGTACTTGGTGCACAGCTCGCGGATGGCCTTCATGTAAGGCTTGGTGGCCACGGGATAGCCGCTGTTGGAGCCGGGCAGCGGGTCCATGATCAGCGCGGAGATGGTCTTGGGATCGTTGGCCAGGATGATCTCCTCGCTCTCCTTGAGGATGCGGGCGACATAGTCGTCCTCACTCTCGCCGGGCTTGGCAAAGTGGTTGTAGTCGCAGGAGGGCAGCTCCAGCATGCCGGGGTTGGAGATCGGCATGTACTTCTCGGTGAAGTACGTGAGGCCGCAGGCCGCGGTGGCGGCGACGGTGGTGCCGTGATAGGAGCCGCGGCGGTGGAGCAGCTTGTATCTCTCCGGCTCTCCGCACTCCACATGGTACGCGCGGGCCGCCTTGATGGCGGTCTCGTTGGCCTCGGAGCCGCTGTTGACGTAGAAGAACGCCGTCAGGCCTTCGGGCGAGATCTTCTCGAGCATCTTGGAGAGCTCGATCATCGGCAGGCAGTAGTGGTCGCCGAAGTTCGGGAAGAAGTCGAGGACCTTGATCTGCTCCGTGATCGCGTTGATGATCTCCATGTTGTTGTGGCCGCAGATCGTCGTCAGGATCGACGCGAAGCTGTCCAGATAGCGGTTGCCCTCGATATCGTAGACGTAGTTGCCTTCGCTCTTGACGTAGATCTTGGGGTCACGGTTCAGGTCCTCATTGGACATGTAATGCGGGCAGATGTGATTGACCGCATATTGTTTGAATTCCTTGATTTCCTCGGGTGTGTACATGTTCATTTATCCTCCGTTTTTTATGTACTGTGCGGGCCGCCGCGGCTTATTTCAGAAGTCCCATTCTGGATTCGATGTAGGCGATGCTGTCCAGCACCCAGCCGGAGAAGCAGGCCGCATGGTCGACATAGATCAGCAGGATGTCATCCTCGTCTTCGTACTTGAAGCCGCCGGCGTACTTGCCGTCCTTGTCCGCGATCTTGACCTGGGTCTCAACGACGAAGTCGATGAACTTGACGGCCGCTTCCATGGCCCTCTCGTCGCCGGTGAAGGAGTAGTACATCGCGCAGCCCAGCGCCGCTTTTCCGCTGCCCCAGTAGGCCCAGACGTCCTCGCGGCAGGTGAAGAGGAATTCCATGTACTTCTTGGCGTAGCCGAGGTACTTCTCGTCCTTCGTGATCTGATAGAGGCGATCCATCAGCATCATGGAGAAGCCCAGCTCCCAGTAGCACTGCTTGAGTTTGGAATTGTCGACGAACTCGCCGCCGTCTGCTTCCATGACCAGCTCGCCTTCGTCGGTGGTCATGAAGTAGTAGCGGTTGGGATCGGGCTGGGACGCCTGTACCTTGATGCACCAGTCGGCGCAGCGCAGCGCGGTCTCCATATCATTGAAATACAGGGCGGTGATGCCGACCTAGGCGGTGGTCATGGCTCTGGGGTACGGCATGGCGCGCTGCAGCGGGAAGCCGCCGCAGGGACGGACACAGGTCTTGAGGAAGTTGTAGATCGGATAGGACACGTCGAAGCGTCCGAGGCGATGCGCACCCTGGCAGGTCCAGGCGTGCTTGTAGATGTCGACATTGTTCACGGTATCGTTGGGGTCCTCGGTGAGGATCAGCGAACCGTCACTGCGGAGTCTGTTGTCACGGATCCATGTCAGCTGAAGATGCGCTTCCTCGTTGTTGCCGACCAGATTCCAGGAATAAGCCTGCTTGTGGAATGCGTCCTGAACATAGCCGTCCCAGACGTACCCGCCGTCCGGCTTGAGGAACCCGAGCTGGAAGTCCACAGCCTTCCGGATAGCCTTTCTGCCTGCGTCGAACTTTACCTGCAGTTCTGCCTTGTTCATAATGTACCTCCTGAAGTAAAACATTATTTCACACCGTGAAACAATGCTATTTTATCAGGTAACGCCTGACTTTTCAATAGCCCCGGAAATTATATCGGTAACAAGAATAAAGCCGTCTGTTTGTCATATTCGTCAAGACAGCCCGTCTGAAATTGCCGTAAATAGGTAGACAATTATCAAAAGAAGGAGTATAATGGGGTATGGTCGGAGCCAAAGAATTATTTTTGTGGGTGAAACAATGATCCAGATCCGAAACACGCATCCAATCGGCTACAGCACCTCGCAGCAGGAGATCCGCCGCAGCAACATGATCCTGCTGTTCAACCTGATACGCGACCACATGCCCATCAGCCGGACGGAGCTGACACGCATCTGCCCGCTGGCGGCGTCCACCATCTCCTATCTGGTGGACGATCTGCTCGGGAAGGGATGGATCACGGAATCCGAATCCGTCCATTCCTCCGCCCGTGGGCGGAAATCGAGACTGCTGAGCATCAACGACCAGATCGGCTACATCGCAACGGTGGAGCTGCTCGACCACGGGTATATCTGCACGATCTACAACCTGTGCCTGAAGAAGACCTGCTCCACCCGCGTACGGAACACGACCTTCGACGCCTTCACGATCGCCGGCACGATCAACAGCCTGCTGAAGTCCGCCCGGGTTTCCGCCAACCGCCTGCTGGGCATCAACATGATCTTTCCCGGTGTCGTGGACTCCGTGAGCGGCTTTCTGGTCTCCTCCCCTGTTTTCCCGGACAACGAGATGCCGGACAGATTCCTCTGTCTCCAGCTGCAGAAGATCTTCCCGAATGCCGAAGTCATGATCGTGACCAACGGCATGATCATCGCCTTCGAGCAGTTCATGCTCTGCAGCGACCGCTCCACCCTGCCCCTGTTCTCGCTCAACATCGATGAAGCGATCTTCGGCGGCGTCGTTATGTCCACGCCGGACAACGACATGAACTGCTGCATCCCCATCGAGATCGGACACTTCACGGTGGACTGTCACGGCTCCCTGTGCCGCTGCGGGAACCGCGGCTGCATGGAGACCGTGTGCAAGACACCTGTCCTGTTCCAGACGCTGAATCGGAAGGCCGGTCTCGACCTGACCTATTCCAATCGCTTCGGCTCGGACTGCAACGTCACCTCCATGCTCCGGGTCGCGGAGGAACTCAACGCCGGGAATGACCGCGTCATCGAAGTCCTGCGGGACTATACCGCCTACGTCTGTTATGCCCTCATCAGCGTCATCAACGGCTTCGGCATCAAAAGCGTCCACATCGGCGGCGATATCGCGCTCCTTGGGAATGGCTTCCTGGACATCCTGGAGGACGTGTTCCGCACTCGCTTCCACGCGCTCAACACCAGCTATCCGGTGCGCTTCGAGCTGTACAACACCGACTACGAGCAGGCCCGCCTGGCCGCCGCGACGATCTGTCTGGATAAGATATTCAAGGAGAAATAACAAGCGGATGACCCCGCCCCGGGAAACAGCGTCCGCGGCGCCGCATGCGGCCGCGGCAGTCTGCACACAGATCATGCAGCCCCCGAGAGAGCCCTCACCTGTGTATAATCGGCCCCTTGACGGATTCATACGAGAACCGTCAAGAGGCCCTTTGTTTTGTCGGTGTAGAACGGGATACAAAGATTCCCGCAAAAACCTGTAAAAACAACTTGCAATCCGGAAAAGTTCGTGATCTACTTTACAAGTGATATTCTATCCGTTTTTTCGTATTGAGTATTCATTATACATCCATCATTCATCACCCGGGCGCAGCGAACGCACGCTGCAGCCCTGCGGCTTCTGTCATTCGGACAGGACAGACAGTCATTACAACAGAGAGGGTCGAAACAGACATGGGCAGCGAAAAAGGCATACGAGCGATCATTCCGGCAGCGGGCAAGGGGAAGAGACTCCATTCGACAGAGGATCTGCCGAAGGTCATGCACCGCGCATGCGGGAAGCCGCTGCTGGAGACGGTGCTGGAGCAGATGAGCTTCATCGATGTGGACGACATCTACATCGTGGTAGGGTTCCAGAAGGAAAAGGTCATGGACTACTTCGGGGACAAGTACCACTATGTGGAGCAGAAGGAGCAGCTGGGAACGGGG
>JAIKZT010000230.1 GCA_024682015.1 Clostridia bacterium | reverse complement strand
GTACTTGTTGACGTAGGAACCGATCTCGTCGGCATCGGCGGAGATGCTGACCACGAAATCGGGGCCGTACAGTTCGGAAATGGCGGCCAGTCTGCCCAGGAACTCTTCCAGATCCTCGAGTTTGACGTCGGCATGCTTCAGAATGGAATCGATGAAGATGAGCTCGATGTCGTGGTCCTGAGAGATGATGCCATAAATAAAACCGATGTACTCGTCGATATTCGTGATGTGCTCGAAATCCTCCATGCACACGACGCGAATGCGATACTTCAGATCGTACATCAGCCTGTGATTCTTATTGATGAAAACAACGCTTCCGTTAACGGTATCCAGGCTGGCATTGGCCATGTCGACCATCGCCTTGGTCTTGCCGCTGCCCTTATGCCCTACCAGTAATTTAACCATTGGAATCGCCCCACTTTCTGTTTACAAGGAATATCGTTCTTTTATTATACCTTGTGAATGCCGTTTCAGCAACCCGCCAGCGGCAAACTTTTATGTGTATTTTTTACGAAGCTGCCCGCAGGCCGCGTCGATGTCCGCGCCGAGCTGGCGCCGCACCGTGGCCGGAATGCCCCGCTTTTCGAGCGCGTCGCGGAAAAGCGCCGCCGTCTGCCGGCTGCTGCCCGCAAGACCCGTTTCCGCGACCGGGTTCAGCGGGATGAGGTTGACGTGGCACAGCATGCCCCGCAGCAGATCCGAGAGCCTGTCGGCCGTCTCGGGCGTGTCGTTCTGCCCCGCGATGAGGGCGAATTCGAACGTGACCCTTCTGCCGGTCCTCTCCGCGTGGTCCCGGCAGGCGGACATCAGCTCTTCGAGCGGATAGGCCTTCGCCACGGGCATGAGCATTTCCCTCTCCGCCTGGCTCGCCGCGTGCAGCGAGATGGCCAGGTTCACCTGGGGAAATTCCTCGGTGAACCGCCGTATCCCCGGCACGAGCCCGCAGGTCGAGACCGTGATGTTGCGGTAGCTGAGATTCACCCCCTTCGGATCGTGGATGAGCCTCAGAAACGCCGCGACTTCCTCGTAGTTGTCGAACGGTTCGCCCATGCCCATGAGCACGATGTGGCTGATGGGCTGTCCGCTCTCCCTCACGGCCAGCAGGTACTCCTCGAGCATCTCCCAGGCCTTCAGGTTGCGGATGCGCCCGCCGATCGTGGACGCGCAGAAGCGGCAGCCCATGTTGCAGCCCACCTGCGTGGAGATGCAGAGGGAATTGCCGTATTCGTAGGCCATGAAGACCTCTTCGACCTTCTGCCCGTCCGGAAAAGCCGCGAGGAATTTGCGCGTGCCGTCCGAGGAGACCTGCATCGCTTCGACGCTCGCATTCTCCCAGGAAAACGCTTCGGAAAGCCTCGCGCGAAGGTCCTTCGAGAGGTCCGTGCAGGCGTCCCAGCCCTGCGCTCCACGGCAGATCCACGCGTAGATCTGCTTTTCCCGGAACGCCGGCAGCCCCAGCTCTTTCAGGGCAGCCGCCCGTTCTTCTCTTGTAAGGGATTTAATGTTTCGCAAGCTTTTCATCGACAGCCCTCCTCTGCCGCTCCTGTTCTTCCGCCTCCAGACGGATGCCCGTAGGCGTACCGTTAGCCCCCAGGGCGTTGAGCCGGATGCCGCGGGAAGCCCTGCCCACGTTCATCATGGCAGTCACCATCTCGTCCAGAGGGATGAGCGCTTCCAGCCCCGCCAGCGCCGCGTTGGCGCAGGCGACGGCCGTAGCCGTTCCCGTCATGTTGCGCAGATAGCACGGGACCTGCGACTGGCCGCACACGGAATCGCACACCAGGCCGATGAGGCTCTGGATGCCCATGCTGGCCGCGTCCAGGCACTGTTTGGGCGTGCCGCCCATCAGGCATGTAAGAGCAGCTGCTGCCATGCCCACGCCGCAGCCGATCTCCGCCTGGCAGCCCCAGCCGCCGAAGTAATCCGTTTCCGCCATGAACACGCCGGCCATGCCGGCGGCCAGAAGGCCCCGCGCAGCCTCGTCTTCGCCCCAGCCCTTCTCCTCGCAGAGCGCAGCGATCACGCCGGGCACGATGCCCGAAGCGCCGCCGGTGGGAATGCAGACGATGGTGCCCGAACTTCCAGCCCACTCCATGATGGACAGGGACATGGGCGACGCCTTATCCAGAATGCCGCCGGCGATCTTCTGCGGGCTTTCCTCGTAGAAGCGCTTCACCTGAGGCGCCTTCGGCCCCAGCAGCTGGCGCAAGTCGTTGCCCTCCCGGTATCCGTTTTTCTCCGATTCCAGGATGACCCCCCACAGCGCCTTCGCCTGCGAAAG
>JAIKZT010000192.1 GCA_024682015.1 Clostridia bacterium | reverse complement strand
TGTTCCAGGATTTCCGGCTGCTGCCCAACAAGACCGTATTCGAAAACGTGGCGTTCGCCATGGAAGTGCTGCACAGCCGCCAGCGGGTCATTAAAAAACAGGTGCCGCAGATCCTCGATCTGATGGGCATCGGCGACGCGGCGGACAAGTTCCCCAGCGAGCTGTCCGGCGGCGAACAGCAGCGCGTGGCCATCGCGCGCGCCATCGTCAACAACCCCAAGATGCTCATTGCGGACGAGCCTACGGGCAATCTCGACAAGGATACCGCCTGGGAGATCATGCAGCTGCTCGAGCTCATCAACCAGCGTGGAACGACGCTCGTCATGGTCACCCACGCCTACGAGATCGTCTCCCGCATGGGCAAGCGCGAGGTGGAGATCGCGGAGGGCCACATCATCCGCGATACCGGCAGCACGCGGCATGCCGGAGAGGAAGGGGGTGCCCCTTCCCGTGTTTAAAGGTTGGATCTATTCCATCAAGCAGGCTTTCAAGCAGATCTTCCGCAACAAGGGCATGGCGGTGGCGTCGCTGTTTTCCATCACGGCCATGCTGCTCATCCTGGGCCTGTTCTTCTTCCTGACGGTCAACGTCAATTTCATCACGGAAAACATCAAGACGCAGTTCGACACCATCGAGGTGTTCCTGCTCGACGAGACGACCGAAGCGCAGGCGCAGGTCATGAGCAAGAGCCTCGAAGCGCTCAGCGAGGTCAAGAGCGTCGAATACATCAGTAAGGCGCAGGCCATGGAGGAATTCAAGGCCCGCTGGGGCGAGAACGCCTACCTGCTCGACGGGCTGTCCGTAAACCCGCTGCCCAATTCTCTGCGGGTCACGCTGACGAATCTGGAGGGCGGCGATCTGACGGCGGAAGTCTGCCGCAACATGATGGGCGTGGAAGACGTGCGCTACTATCAGACCGAGGTGCAGAAGATCCTGAAGATCGCGGACGGCATCCAGAAGGGCGCCCTCATCGCGATCGCATTCCTCATCATCGTATCGATCGTCGTCGTGTCGAATACCGTCAAGCTCACCGTCATGGCGCGGCAGGAGGAGATCCGCATCATGAAATACGTCGGCGCGACGAACTGGTTCATCCGGGGGCCGCTGCTGCTGGAAGGCGTGTTCATCGGCCTCATTTCGGCGGCCATCGCGTTCGGATGCACGTGGGCGATCTACGCGCGGCTCATGGATGCGCTCAGCCAGCAGGCCATGGTGCTGCTGTCCTCGTCCCTCGTGGAGACGGGCTTCATGATGGAGAACCTGGGCTGGATCTACGCGGCGCTGGGCATCAGCATCGGTGCGTTCGGCAGCATCCTGTCCATGCGCCGGTTCCTGAAGGCATAAACAGGGGGATTCCATGGAGAAGAGAAAGATCAGGGGAAAGGTTTCGCTGTGGACGATGATCCTCGCAGCCGTCGGGATGGTGCTGTTCACCCCCTTCGTGTCGGCGGACGAGATCACGGACTATCAGAATCAGCTTCAGAACGTCAACAGCCAGAAAGAGCAGGTCCAGGGGGAACTGAAGGAAGGGCAGGAGAAGGCGGCCGAACTGAACGCGCAGATCCGCGACCTCGAGAACCGCATCTACGCGCTGCAGGGCGAGATCAACGAACTTACGAAGACCATCAACGATACGAAGCAGCAGATCACAGATGCTCTGGCGGAACTGGAGCAGCTGCAGCAGGATATCGACAAACAGAACAGCGACCTCAACGCGCGGCTGCGCAGCATGTACAAGAACGGAGAGATCGGCATGCTTTCCGTGCTGCTCGGGTCATCCTCCATGTCCGACCTCATGACGAACATGGACATGGTCGAGCGCATCTACGACGCGGACGCCCAGCTTTTGGCCACCATCGAGGAGCAGTACGCAGTCGTCGAAGCGCAGAAGGAAAAACTGCAGGAACTGAAGGATCAGCTCATCGCGCAGCAGGAAGAGGCTGAGAAAAAGCAGGCTGCCCTGGAGGCTGACCGCAACGAAGTCGCTGCCAAGAAGAAGGAGATCGACGCGGACAACGCGGCGCTGCAGTCCCAGCTCGACCAGTTCAAGAAGGACGCGGACGCGCTCAGCGAAAAGATCAAGCTGCTGCAGAGCGCGAACACGCAGTACATCGGCGGCGCCATGTGCTGGCCGTCCCAGGCGAGCACCCGCATCACCTCGCCGTTCGGCGTGCGCTATCTGGCCATCCTCGGCGGCACGAATTTCCATACCGGCGTGGACATCGGCGCGCCCGGCGGCACGAACATTCTGGCCGCCAACTCCGGCACCGTCATCGCGGCGGGCTGGAACAACTCGTACGGATACATGGTCATGATCGACCACGGCGGCGGCATCGTCACGCTGTACGCCCACTCCAGCAAACTGCTGGTCTCCAAAGGCCAGGTCGTCGCGCGCGGCGAGACGATCGCGCTCATCGGTTCCACCGGCGTATCCACCGGCAATCACCTGCACTTTGAGGTGCGCGTCAACGGCTCGTACCAGAACCCGCTGAATTACATATCCCCCGCCGTAAGGTATTAAATGGCTCAATGGATCTTTGAACAAAGCGATAACACGCCCGCATGGGGACCCTCAGGGGTCCCTGCTTCAGTTATGGACATTTTGCGGCGGCGCGGCATCCGGGACGAGCAGGAGGCCGCGGATTTTCTGTCGGCTCAGCCGAAGCGCACGTATGACCCGCTGCTGTTGCCCGATCTGGACGCGGCCGTGTCGGCGCTGCTGGCCGCCGCGGACCGGGGCGATCCCATCTGCGTGTACGGCGATTACGACGCGGACGGGGTAACTTCCACGGCGCTCCTGATCTCGACGCTCGGGAAGCTGACGGACAAGGTGTTCTTCTACGTGCCTTCCCGCTTTACGGACGGCTACGGCCTGAACAAGGACGCCATCCGCCGGGTCGCGGAGAGGGGCGCGAAGCTGCTCATCACCGTGGACTGCGGCAGCACGAACGGCCCGGAAGTGGAATACGCGAAGTCCCTGGGCCTCGGCGTCATCGTTACGGATCACCATACGCTCGAGGAAGGCAAGGAGCCGGACTGCCTGTTCGTGAATACGAAGCGAAAGGACAGCCGCTATCCGTTTGACGGCCTGTCGGGCTGCGGCACGGTCTTCAAACTGGCGCAGGGCCTGCAGAGAAGGCTTGCGGCAAGCGGGGATGAGCGGTTCACCAGAAGCGATCTGAACGCGCTGCTCGACCTCGTGGCCATCTCCACGGTGGCGGACGTCGTGCCGCTGCTGGATGAAAACCGCACGCTCGTGAAGTACGGCCTGGCCTGCGTCAACGCGAGAAAGCGCACA
>JAIKZT010000183.1 GCA_024682015.1 Clostridia bacterium | reverse complement strand
ATGACGTATTGCATGCTGCGGCCTTTCCTCGCGGGATCTCAGCCCGCGATCGATCTCACTGATCAGCCTGTACGGGTCTTCGGGACTTTGCCGGCCGGGTCACGGCAATAGCGTCAGCAGCTCCTGCGGCCGGTGGATGATGGTCTTCGCGCCGGCTTCGCGCAGCAGCGGCTCATCGCGGAAGCCCCAGGCGCAGACGATGCAGTCCATGCCCGCGTTGGCCGCCGTGGCGATATCCACCTCCGTGTCGCCCACGTACACCGCGTCTTCGCGGGTGAACCCCTGCCGCGCGAGGATGCGGTCGCACAGGTCCGGCGCCGGCTTGATGGGCATGCCGGGCAGCGGCCCGCTCCAGTCGTCGAGCAGCCCGCCGAAATATTCCTCCGCCAGCCGGGCCACGTCGTCGTCCGGCTTGTTCGACACGCACGCGAGCCGGTATCCCCGGCGGCGCAGTTCTGCCATCGCCTCGGGGATGCCGTCGAAAGGCTTCGTCGTATCGCGGCAGTGAGCCTCATAGCGATGCTTGTAAACGGCGCGGACCTCGGTCTCCTTCTCCGGATCAGTCCCTTCCGGCACGGCCCGGTGGATCAGGTTGATGATGCCGTTTCCCAGGAAGCGGCGGTTTTCCTCATAGGCGCGCTCCGGCAGGCCGCACGCGCGCAGCGCCCAGTTCACGGAGTCGGACAGGTCCCGGAGCGTATCCAGGATCGTGCCGTCCATGTCAAATAAAACGATCTTGTATTTCTTCATGTTCCTCTGTATGCGGCCGGGTCTTCAGCCGTCCACCGCCATGCGCACGCACAGCTGCAGCAGCAGTCTGTCCCGATGATCCTTCAGAGATAGCCCCGTCAGCGCCTCGATCTTTTCCAGCCGCTGCAGCAGGGTGATCCGATGAATGTTCAGTTCCTCCGCGGCCCGGCTGGCGTTGCCGCAGCAGCGGAAATAAACCGCGGCGCTCTTCAGGTAGTCGCCGCCCTTCTCGTCCGCAGCCAGCAGCGGTGCGAGCGTTTCGCGGGCGATATCCGCCGTTTCCGCATTTCGCAGGAGCGCGGCGATCATGGCGGCCTCCTTCGCGTCCTTATAGGTATAACAGCCATCCGGCGTTCCGGCCGCGTACGCGAGCGCCATGCCGGCCTGCTGGGCAAGCGCGGCGAAGTTCGAAGGCGAGCCTTCCGCGGGGCTGACCCCAAAGAAGAACGCCGCATCCGGCAGTTCCTGGGCGAGCGTTTCGCGAAGGCGCGCGAGCACCGCCTGCGCGTCTTCTTCCTCCCGCCCTGCCCTCGCCTGTACGTACAGGATAAATTCCAGCGAGCGGGCCGCGTACATGCACTTCAGGCCGCAGAGCCGCGCAGAAGCTTCGATGGCGTTTTCGATCCGCGAAGCCGCCTGCGCCGCCCGGGATGAATATTCCGCCGCCTCATCGGGCAGCGCGGCCCGAAAGCGCATGCAGCTGTAATTCAGACTGAGGTCGAACTTCAGACGCATGCCCTGCAGCGCCGTCTGCTGCGGATCGGCAGGGCTGCCAAAGGCCAGGTTCCAGACGAAATCGTCCTTCAGGCGATGCTCCGTCAGATACTCCACATTGCGGCGGTGGATGCGGCGGATCAGCTCGGTCTGAACCTGCGCAAACCGCAGTTTCCAGGGAATGCGGAACACCGGCAGGCCCTTTTGCTGCGCATGCAGCCGCAGCGCGAGCGGAAACCGGTACGAGGCGTCGCGGAACGCGAACAGCACGCCGCAGGCGCCGCTTTGCGCCAGCTCGTCCAGGAAGGCCGCGAATTTCTGAGGGTCATCCGTGCACCCTTCCGCCGTGGACAGCACGAGGTCGCCCGGCTGCACGAAATCGTCCGCCGGGTACTCCTGCACGGTGACCGCGGCGATCTCCGCGGACGCCAGATCCCCGCCGTAAGCAAGTTGTTCGATGCCCGGAACGAGGTTGTCCCGGAGCATGTCGGAAATGGTGTAGTCCATACGGGTATTGTACCATGAAAAAGGCCGGGCGTAAAAGCCCGGCCCCTGCGAAGGCCGCAGGATAAGACGTGGTGGATAGGCGGTCTGGCCTTTCAGATCAGCGCCAGCGCCTGGTCGAGGTCCGCGATCAGGTCGTCCGCGTCCTCGATGCCGATGGACAGGCGCACCTGGCCGTCGAAGATCTCGGCGGCGTGCCGTTCTTCGGGGCTCATGTCGAAGTGGGACATGGACGGGCTGTGCTGGATCAGGGAGTCCACGTTGCCCAGCGACGTGGCCAGCGAGAAGACCTTCACGCTGTTCATCACCTTGCGGACGGCGTCCATGCCGCCCTTGATGTCGGCGCTCATCATGCCGCCGAAGCCGTTGTGCATCTGCTTCTTGGCAATGGCGTGGGTCGGATGGCTCTCCAGGCCGGGATAATATACGCGGTCGATCTTGGGGTGGTTTTCCAGGAACTTCGCGACCTTCATGGCATTGGCGCAGGTCACGTCCATGCGGGCGGCCAGCGTCTTCATGCCCTGCATCACGAGCCAGGCTTCGAACGGTCCGAGCACGGCGCCGAAACACTGCATGTACGGCATGCGGCAGCGGTCGATCAGCTCTTTCCGCCCCGCGATGACGCCCGCCGTAGCCGTTCCGTGTCCGCACAGGTACTTCGTCGCGCTGTGGACGACCATGTCCGCGCCGAGGTCGAGCGGGTTCTGCAGGTAGGGCGAGGCGAACGTGCTGTCGACGATCAGGGTAATGCCCTTGTGAGCCTTGCAGACCTTGGATATCTCCTCGATGTCGGAGATCTTCAGCGTCGGATTGGCCGGCGTTTCGACGTAGACCAGCGTCGTGTTGGGCTGAATGGCGTCCTCTACGTTCTGGGGATCGGTCGTGTCGACTCTGGTGTAGGTCACCCCGAACTTCGTGAGGACCTTGGCAAACAGCGTGAACGTGCACCCGTAGATGACGTCGCCGAACACCACGTGGTCGCCCGCCTTCAGGACGGACAGGGCCGCGGTCGAGATGGCGCCCAGGCCCGACGCCAGCGCCAGCGCCGCTTCCGCGTGTTCGAGATGCGCGATCTTTCTTTCGAGCTCATCGCTGGACGGGCCGCCGAAACGGCTGTAGACGAAGCCCTGATCGACGTGCTGGTTCAGGTAGACGGCGCTGTCGAAATCGTCGAGGATGAACGTCGTCGTCTGATAGATCGGGCTGGTATGGCTGGCGGCGATGCTCTTGTAATCGCCCCACAGTTTCTGATGGACCTGATTGTCGTGAAGAAGATCTGTCTTGATGCTCATGGGTTGCTCCTTTTCTATGTACAGTGCGGTCTAACGGGTTTACACCTATACTGTACGGGAGCGTGAGCCGGCGAACAATCGACAAAGTGTAGTTTATATCAAACGACAAACTTATTCTTTGTATACCCTACTCTTCCAGATACTTCATTACGCAGAGGATCTGCGCCTCCATGAACGGCGCGATCGCCTTTTCGTTGAAACGGTATGCGGGGTTGTGCAGACCTGGCCACTCGCCGCTGTCATCCGCCGTTCCGTACCAGATGTAGATGCCCGGCATGTACGGCAGGAACTCGGCGTAATCGTCTCCGCCCATCGCCTTCACGTCCTCGGTAACGATGCACCCTTCCCCGAAGGCTTCTTCGATGGCCCTTGCGCTCAGTTCGGTCAGGTGCGGATCGTTGTAGAGCAGGGAATTGCCGCACTTCAGCTCGATCTCGCAGGTGCAGCCGTTGATGGCGCAGGCCGCCGCGACGACTTCCCTGAACCGCGCGTGCACTTTCTCGTGACCCGCATGCAGGCAGCGGATGGAACCCTGCATCTCGCAGGTCTCCGGAATCGTGATCTCCTTTTCGCCGCCGTGGATCATGCAGTTCGTAATGACCGTCGGCTCCAGAGCCGCCTGTTCCGCGGTCAGCATGTTCTTGATCGCCATCAGCACGAAAGCGCTGGCGTCCACCGGGTTCACCGCCATATGAGGCCTTCCGCCATGCCCGCCTTTGCCGTGGATCACGATCTTGTAATAGTAACTGGATGCCATGGCCGGGCCCGGCACGACGCCGAACTGACCGAGCCGGATGGTGGGATTGTTATGGCTGCCGAAGATCGCGTCGGGATGGCCAGCCTTCTCTACGGCGCCATCGTCGATCATGATCTGCGCGCCGGCATCCTCTTCGTTCGGCTGGAACAGGAAGACGACGCTGCCGGGGATCTCATCCCTGTGCTGCGCCAGGATCTTGGCAATACCCAGCTGGATGGCCGTATGCGCGTCGTGACCGCAGCAATGGCCGGCAGTTTTGATCTCCGCGGCGAAAGGTTCCCCGCTCTTCTCCTCCATGGGCAGCGCATCGATGTCCGCGAGGAGCATCGCCCGCTTTCCGGGCTTGCCGTCGTTGAGCGTCGCGATCACGCCGGTGCCCGCGCACTCCTGTATGCTGTCGAGGTTCAGCTCCTTCAGATACTCCTTGATGATCTGTGACGTGCGGAATTCCTTAAAGCCCGTCTCCGGATGCCGGTGGATGTCCCTGCGGATCTCGACAACCTCGGGCACGACGGACTCGATTTCTTGTTTCAGGTTATGGATCATAATGCGCCTCCTTCCGATATTCCCCTGCTTGTTACGATTACTATATCACGAAACCCGGCGGAGCAAACCTTTCAATTTGTAAGGCTTTTGACCCGTTTCACACTACAGAGTCAGGGGACGTTTCCGCTGACTCAGTACAGCGCTGCTGCAGTCCCGCGCGGGGAATCTGGCCTTGGGACACGCAGCAGTGGGATGTCTGATGCCGGCTCATGCGTCCCCGTGCGAAAGA
>JAIKZT010000168.1 GCA_024682015.1 Clostridia bacterium | reverse complement strand
TCCGTCGGCGCTTCCGTGGGCGCTTCTGTGGGTGTCTCCGTAGGCGCTTCTGTGGGTACCTCGGTAGGCGCTTCCGTGGGTGTCTCCGTGGGCACTTCCGTCGGCGCTTCTGTGGGTGTCTCCGTAGGCGCTTCCGTGGGTGTCTCGGTGGGCGCTTCGGTGGGCGCTTCCGTGGGTGCTTCCGTGGGTGCTTCTGTAGGCGCTTCCGTGGGTGCCGGTGTAGGGGATGGTGTTGGCGTTGGTGTCGGATCAACGGCTCCCTCGTTTGAGTCAGGGGAGGTGTCCCCCTCGGCAAGCGCGCCGAAGAGGATCACCAGAAAAGCCATCACGATGCACAACGCACGCCTAAGACTGCGCATCATCAGTCACCTCTTCCTCGCCCTGGGGAGGCTCGCCGGGACGACTGTTCGGATCAAACGCCTCAGGGCGCTCCCCCTGTCGTGCGTCGTCCGCGTCCACAGGCTGCAGTTCCGTCTCCTCAATCCCTTCGTCATCCTTTTCTTCAGTGCTGTCCCCCGCTTCGATCTCCTCGTTCAAGGTAGTCACTACGGCGCTCATGCCATAGCGGGTGTTTTCGTCCGGGGTGAAATCAACGTATACGCTGTAGGTCACCGCGCTTTCGCCTTCCATCGAATCCCCCGAGTTGCTTCCGGAGATGGCCGAGATCATGGCGATACTTCCTGAATACGAAACACCTTCGTCCTGGTTCCAAATCAGCTCAATGCTCACGGGATCGCCCACGGCGATGGACGCCAGATTGGCTTCCTCGATCTGCGCCTCGATGCGCATGGCGTTGTCAGGATAGATCACCGCGACGACGCTGTCCTTCTGTATGGCACTGCCCTGTTGGGCGCTCACCTGGCTGATCGTGCCGTCTTTCCCCGCGGTGATCTCGCTGCCCGACATGTACAGGCCGTCAAAGCTGCCCTCCAAGGTCTCAAACAGCAGATCTCCCCGTTCCACGGTGTCGCCACTTTCCACAGCGAAGGATACGATGCTGCCCGTGCCGGACACCGCGGTGGGGCTGATCCGGTTCAGCGTCCCACGCCCAATGCGCTGGGTGGCCGTGGCGCTTTCACCTCGATATACGTTCACCGTCTCGCCAATCAGGAATTCGCCTGAAGTGACCCGAACCGTGTAATCAGTTCCCTGGATGGCCGTGATCACGCCCGTACCTGTGTGGGTTCCGTCAGAATAACAGCTGAGGTAGACCTCCTCACCCACGTGGACAAACTTGGTCGCCGTGGAATTGTAGGCATTGTCCGTGGAGGCGTCGATGCTGTAGACGCTCTCCCCTTCGATGTACATTATCGCGCCGAACTTCTGCGCAACCGTCTCGGCGGAATCTCCGGGCTGGCCGAATACACCGGTCACGGTGCCCGCCTCCTCGGCGTAGACCTTGTTGGTGGACAGCTGGACAATGACGTCGTCCGCCTTCACCTTCTGCCCGGACGCGCCGTTCACGGTTTCCACCGTTCCGCCGATCGGCGCGTAGACCTCATGGGTATCGCTGGCGGCGACGGTTCCGGTAAAGGTGATGCTCTCGGCGAGAGCGCAGGGGGCCAGCAGTGCAGCAATGGTGAGCAGACTGATCAGGATTTGCTTGGAACGGAACTTCATGGGGATTGCCTCCTTTTTCATTCTGGGTCGTTGAGAGAAAGATGTCACACAGAGCGCAGGGCGTCTATCGGGTTCAGCTTGCTGGCCTTTCTGGCCGGGGCCCAGCCGAAGATGATGCCCACTGCGGCGGAGAAGCCCGCGCCGAGGAGTATGGCGAAGGTGGAGATCACAAAGCCGGTTCCCATTACCTTGGACAGGATCAGCGACAGCAGCAGCCCCAGCACGATGCCGGCCCCGCCGCCAATGATGGACAACAGGAATGACTCGATCAGGAATTGCGCCTGGATCTGCCATGGGATCGCGCCCAGCGCCTTTTTCAGGCCGATCTCCACGGTGCGCTCGGTGACGGTCGTCAGCATCATGTTCATGATGCCGATACCACCCACCACCAGCGCGATGGAAGCGATGCCCGCCAACAGCGCGCTGACCATGTTGAGCATGCTCTCCATGGTATCCTCGATGGAGGACATGTCCATGATCTCGTAACAGTCCTCCTCGTAGCTGAACGTGGCGTCCAGCGTCGATTCGAGCACATCCGTGCCCATTTCTGAGTTCCAGCCCTCCGCGAGATAGGCCGTAAAGGACGTGACCACATTGGTATTGTTCATCTTCATGGCCGTCGTATAGGGAATGAGAATGTCCGGACTGCCGCTCATCATGCCAGAAATGCTGGTGTCGGCGTCCTCGCTCATGATGCCCACCACCAGGAACGGGATTCCATCGATATACAAGCTCTCGCCGATGGGATCGACGCCATAGAAGAACTCCTCCACTATGTCCGGGTTAATGATACAGACAAAGGTCGTGTTGTTCTCGTCGGTGATGTTAATCGTGCGGCCGCGGGTGAGGATGCCGTCGTTCTGGCTGAAGTAGTAGGTGTTCTTGCCGGAGACGGATATACCCGTTTCGTAGCTTCCGCCGCGGGAGACACGGGCGTTGAGCGCCACGCTGGGCGTCACGCCGTCGATGGCATCCAGTTCGGTCAGTTCCATCAGGTCCTGGGTGGTCAGACCGCTTTTCAGGTCACTGCCCGTGACGCTGACCGTCAGCGTACCCGCGCCCATGCTGGAGAAGGAGCTTGACAGTGAACCGGAAAAACCGTTGACCGTGGTGATCAGCGCGATGACCGCCGCCACGCCGATCAGTATGCCCAGCACCGTCAGGAAGGAGCGAACGCGGCTTCCCATGATGTTGGAAAGCGACATCTTCACGCACTCGCCGAGCATGATGACCGTTCCGCGAATCGTTTTAAGCATCGCTTGTGCCGCCTCCCTCCGTGTCGGCTGCCCCACGGCTTCGCCGCGTCGCAGCTACGCGCCCGCGCAGCCATCCGCCTTCGGCGGTGCGCTGGGCGCTACTCGGCGGCACAAGGTGGGCTCGTCCAAATTTGTTATGCGTCATTCGTGCCGCCTCCCTCCGTGAGGACCCCGTCAATAATGTGCACCGTCCGGTGGGCATAGCTGGCGATGTTCATGTCATGAGTAATCATGATGATCGTCCTGCCCTCGTCGTTCAGAGCTTGAAACAGTGCCATGACCTGCTTGCCTGTTTTTTGATCCAGCGCGCCGGTGGGCTCATCCGCGAGGAGCAGCGTCGGGTTGCCCGCCAGCGCAAGGGCGATGGCCACGCGCTGCTGCTGGCCGCCGGAGAGCTGGTTGGGATAGTGTCCCATCCTGTCGGAGAGGCCCACCCTCTCCAGCAGCTCCCGGGCCCGCCTTCGGCGCTCCTTCGGTCCGATGCCCGCGTAAATCAGGGGCAATTCAACGTTCATTTGTGCTGTCAGTCTGGGCAGGAGCTGTGAGTTTTGAAAGATGAACCCGATCTCCTCACTCCGGAGCCTGGCAAGCTCCGCCTCGGTCAACTCTTCCACCGAATGGCCGTGCAGCGTGTATTGTCCGGAGGTCGCCACGTCCAGGCAACCCACGATATTCATCAGCGTACTCTTGCCGCTGCCGGAGGGTCCCAAAACGGAGAGGTATTCTCCTTCTTTGATGTCGAGATCGACGTCTTTGAGGATATGCGCCTGTTCCTCGCCCATCTGGTAGAACTTGTTGATCTTCTCCATTTTGAAGAAAGTGTCGCTGTCACTCTTCCTGTCCATATCAGTTCCCTCCGCCAGGGCGCTGACCGCCGCCGCTGCGCTCACCGCCATTGCCGCCGCTGCGTTCGCTGCCGCTGGGCATATTACCGCCTGGCATGCCGCCGGGCATACCTCCGTTGCTGCCACCGGGCATCCCGCCCTGGGGCTGATTCATCTGCTGTCCGCCGAACAGGCTGCCCAGCAGGCCCGCGCCCACGGACGTTTCGGTTTCCTCCGCCTCGACATACACCTCGTCGCCATCGGACAGGCCTTCAGTAACCTCGATATAGTTTCCGTTCGACACGCCGGTCGTGATGTAGACCTGCGTGAGCTCTCCGCTCTCATTTTTCATCCAGACATACGCCTGATTGGTCTCGTCGAAGCTGATTGCGTCCACCTTCAATATGACGGCGTCCTTGGCCTCCTCCTGCGTGATATTCACCGTAACCTGCATGCCGGGAAGCGTGCCTGCGTCATCCACATCCACATAGGCCGTCGCGGTATAGTAGGCCACATTGCCGCCGGACGCGGAGATATAGTCGATGGCGTCGATGGTGGTTTCAAACTGCCGCTCCGTCGAAGTGACCGTCACTGTGCAGGTCTGTCCGACGCTGACGTCGCCGATGTCATATTCATCGACCCGGAAGCTGACCTTCATATGTCTGAAATCTGCAATTTGCACCACCTCTGTGCCCTGGGTGATTTCGTCGCCCTCAGACACGTTCAACTTGTTGACCCTTCCGGCAAACCCGGCGGTGATCGTCTCCCCGTTGGAAAGGCGGACGAGCTTCGCGTCCTCATCGACCTCGTCTCCCACCGAAGCATAGATCGTCTTGACAGTCCCGGAGGAGGAAGCCGAATAGGTCGCGCTGTCTATAAGGCTCAGGTTTCCGCTGAAGGAGAGCGCGTTGGAAATGCTCCCCGTGGTCGCGGTATAGCCGTCATAGGTGACCGTGTATTCCGCCTTCAGCGAGCTGTAGGCGAAGAATCCAACACCCGCGAGAAGCACAAGAATAACCAGGATCCCAATGAGCTTTCGGAATATCCTCCTCTTCCGGGTTTTGATTTTGTTTTTCATCAGTGATTACCACCTTTCATATGCGGAAAACTTGTGCGAATCGCGCGGATCAGTGAGATTGTATATGCTTTCCCTTAGTTGAACCTCAGAAAAACAGAGCCAAACCCGTTAACCGTGTGCGTAAATTGAAAACGATCTGTAAACAAACCATTTGCGCGAAAAAAAAGGAAGTGCCACCGCGTTTCGACGACAGCACTTCCGTTTAGCTTTGCTTCATATTTCACTGTTTTATTGGAATCGTCGCTGTAATATTCACCAAATGCTCCGCTGATTGCGATGCGGTGATCTTTCCCTTATGCGCCTCAACTATCGCTCTTGCGATGGAAAGGCCGATCCCATAGCCGCCTCGCTTTTGCTGCTTCCTGGCTCCATCCGCCCGATAAAAG
>JAIKZT010000130.1 GCA_024682015.1 Clostridia bacterium | reverse complement strand
CGTGCGGCGCGGCAAGGCGAAGATCCTGCCCGCCGACGACTACCGCGTGGCCATGGGCGACGCGCTGGCGATCCACCGCGTCAGTCAGAAGTGACCCGCTAGGGCCCGGCCGGGCACAGCGGCGCCAGGGAAGGATATCCCGTCAGGAACAGTTTGTAGTTTTCCGCTTCAGGGGCTGCCGCAAAGCCGTCCGCTTCCGCCCCGCTGAACGGCAGCAGGAACAGCATGCGGCCGTCCGCATCGTAACCGGCAAGGAGCATCAGCGCGGACACGCCGTCCGGATTGGCGATGCTCACGTGCAGGCCGCCCTCCGTTTTCTCCCCCTTTACGCTGCAGCTGCTTTCCCATTGCGCGGTCAGCGTCCGGTCCTTCGCTTCGGTGCAGATCTCCGCAGAAGACACTGCCCTGCCGTCCTCCTCGCGCCACCCAGCAAACCGGTATCCTTTCGGCGCTGCGGGCTGCGGTAGATCGTAGGCAAATCCCAGATAGGCTTTGTGCTCCGTCTGCTCCAGACTGCCCAGATCCGCATCCAGCGTCAGCGTGCAGCTCGTCTGCAGAAGTTCGCTCGTCACCGTATAATTTTCCCATTCATTCCGTCCATAGACGCAGAAACTCATCCAGTCGGCCTTTTTCGCTTCGACCGTCTTGCTTTGGACAGGCAGCGCCTCCGTCAGATATGCGTCCCACGTCCATTTCTCCCAGGCGCCGTCCACGAGATACGTGACGCCGGCGATGGGGTATTCAAAGTCTTCCCGGCAGTCCAGATCCACCGTGATCGTCCCATCCTCCACCGCACGGATGGGCACACTGAATCTGCGCTGCGCCGCGTCTACCACGGTAAACGTTATGCTCTTCGTGTTGTTCGTCAGGAAGGCTTCCCGGCTGCCGTCTGCCAGGGACACACAGGCCGTCGCCGTATACGTTCCGCCGGGCAGATCCAGGTCTTCCGTCCAGTACAAAATGCAGTTATTGTCGATCCGTTGAGCATCCCGGTAGCCCTGGGAAAAGACCTTCTGTCCGTCGCTGCCCGTGATGCTCACGTCTACGGCAACTTCCCTGGCTTCAGACCAGTCTGCCAGTTCGTTGCCGATCCCGGCAGACAGCCTCACGTACGCTTCTCCATTATCCGGCGCGCGGAACACCGTGCGCTGAAGGCCGTTCGAATCCTCGATGCTCAGGACTGCAGCCGCGTCTACCGACTTGGAACTGAAACGGTCGTAACTGACGGCCGACATGTCCTCCCTGGGCGCTGAGGCGCTGTACGGCTGCAGGATGGCGAAGCTGTCCAGCAGGCCGATGGTGCCTTCATATCCGGTCAGCTGCCACGTCGTATGGTCGATGCCGTCGTCTTCGCTGCGAAAGCCCACATACGCCAGATCCGAGTATTGCAGGCGGTTGGCGGCGCTCCAGGCCTCCCCGCGCGAACCGCAGCTGTACTTGTCCGAGTCGGAATCGGTGAACAGCAATGCCGTGTAATCGCTGGGGTCAAACGCGCCGTACCCCTTTTTCTGCACGTAGCCCCACAGCGTGATGGAATGGCCTCCCTCGCGGCTGTACGTGGCGCTGCTGCCGCTGCCGTGCATATCGTACCAGTCAACGCTCATCACGACGCCCGCCCCCTTGCGCAGATCCGCCAGGACCGGCACGATGTTGGGGCAGCAGTTCTTTTCGCTGCCGCGTTCCATCATGTAGATCCGCCGCGTAAACACACCGGGGCAGTAATCGTTCAGAAGGCCCCACAGATCGCCGTAGTCGCCCGTATCGACATACGCGAAGCCGGGGACGTTCTGCGTGGGATTGATCCCGCTGAAGAACCACGAGATGGCGCACTCGGAACTTCCGCCTCCGTCGGAGAAATAGTTGACGAGAAGCTCGAACACCCTGTCCGGACTGTCGAAACCGTATTCCGTCTGAGCCGCCCAGCCCGTATAATACAGGGCGTTCGACGCGGCTGCGGCCCAGCACAGATCGCTGTCCGTTCCTATGCCGCCGCGGGTGGGGTCCATCTTCTCCGCATCGATAAAGCTGATGTTCGTCATGTCGAATTGCTCGCCGGCTTTGCGGCAGCGGATGAGTTCGCTCTGCACGGCGCTCACGTTTGACCCGCTCAGCCCCGTAATGAACGCGCGGCAGGAGCTGTCCAGATCGAAGGATGCCGCATAATAGCCGTTCAGCAGAGAAGTCCCCATCAGCAAGCCTTCGCCGGGGGCCGCTTCCCGGAATTCCACAGTCAGCACGCAGGTGCCTCCGTCGTACAGGCCGTAAGAGACCGCCTCTTCGAAGCAGTCCGCACAGGACGGATCGGCCGGATCGAGCGCGCCGTCATACCAGACGGTCGCGCCGTCCGCATCCGTTACGCACGTCCGGAATCCCGCCGCGAAAGCAAAAGAGCCTGCGGCAGCAAGAGATATCAATAAAAGTAAGAATATTAAAGATAAGCGGCGCATACCGGTCGAGATCCTCCCTTGGCTTTTTATGTGTTTATTTTATCATAAACGCCCGTTCCTGGCAGGAAGTTTGGAGAGCCGCCAATAAAAACAGCGCCTGGAAAAGACGCTGTGTGAAAAGGCGCTATCGAGCAGGCCTTATTTTCGCACGAATCCGCCGAAGGCGGCTTTCGAGGCGGCCACGTCGTAGCCGAAGTAGCGGCTGGACATCGAGGCGAACGTCCGGCAGAAGCGCTCGTAAGGATGCGGCTTCCCCTTCGCGTTGTAGTCCTCGATCTGCGGGTCGAAGAAGTAGATATTGCCGCCGATCTCCACGATGCAGACCTGGTGCGGCGAGATGCCGCCCTGCTGATCGTAGCTGGAGCCCTGCGCGAAGTAGGACTTCAGGCCGATGCGGCGGGTCATCACCTGGAAAGCCGAGCTGTAATCGTCGCAGACGCCGCGCCCGGTCGTCAGGATGTGCTTGGCATTGGCGACCACAACGGAGTCGCGGTAAGCTTCGTACACGGCGTCTTCCGCGACGTCGGCGAACGCTTCCTCGTACGCGTAGCTCTTCGTAAAGTTCTCCATATCGCCCGCGGCGGACGTGTGACCCGGCTGGCAGAGCGCCAGACAGGCCGCCAGCAGCAGGCAGACGGCTGTTCTCTTCATAGAAAAAAACTCCCAATCGTTTTTTTGCGGATACGCTTTACCAGTATAAACCATACCGACAAAAGGACAAATGGAGTTTATGTGAAGGCCTTTTTCGGGTATAATACAAATATCGAGTGCAGAAAGCGAGGCAGCAAGCCATGAAGAAAATCCTCATCCTCAACACCGGCGGCACGATCGGCATGACCCGCACAGACAAGGGCTACATGCCCGACCGCGACTTTTTCCGCAAGGCGCTGCTGAACATGGATTCGCTGCGCGCCCCGGGCATGCCGGCCTGGGACCTCGCGGAGACGCACGAACTGCTGGATTCCTCGAACATGACGGTCCGCGACTGGAACGAGATCGCCGGCATCATCGCCGGGCATTACGACGCCTACGACGGCTTCGTGGTGCTGCACGGCACGGATACCATGGCCTACACCGCCTCCGCGCTGTCCTTCATGCTGGAGGGGCTGACCAAACCCGTCGTGCTGACAGGGTCACAGATCCCCTTGTGCGAACTGCGCAGCGACGGGCGCGACAACCTGATC
>JAIKZT010000095.1 GCA_024682015.1 Clostridia bacterium | reverse complement strand
GCCATGCGCTGGGCTGTGGCGACCGGCCTGATCAGCGGCACGAGCCAAAGCGCGCTCAGCCCGAAGGGCAGCCTTACGCGGGCGCAAGCGGCTGTCATGCTGCGGCAGTTCGCGAGGACATTCCGGGAGATGCTGCCCCTGTCCCTTTGGACGATGAACGCACGGGCCAGGCTCGAGCTGATCTCTTACGTGGAGGCGGTCACGGATGAAGAGAGCGCCTCCTTCATTCCCGCAGAAGACCGCATCGCCGTGTTCGATCTGGACGGTACGCTGTTCTGCGAGACGGATCCGAACTATTTTGATTATACGCTGCTCGCCTATCGCGTGCTGGACGATCCGGGGTATAAGGACAAAGCCAGCGCGTTCGAACGCGAGGTCGCCGGCAAGATCCGCGAGCAGAATGAGACGGGAAAGTCGTTCGCGGGGCTCGAAGTGGATCACGGCAGGGCCGTCGCATCCGCCTTCCGCGGGATGACAGTCGCGCAGTTCAACGGATACATCCAGGAGTTCAAGAAGCAGGCGATGCCCAGCTACGAGGGAATGACCCGCGGCGAAGGCTTCTACCGTCCAATGATCCAGGTCGTGGATTATCTGCGGGAGAACGGCTTTACGGTCTACGTCGTCAGCGGCACGGACCGCCTGATCGTGCGCGGGATCGTCGACGGCAGCCTGCTGGATCTGCCCAACCGCCAGATCATCGGATCCGACGAGACCATCGTTTCCAGCAACCAGAACGGCGCGGACGGACTGGACTACGTGTTCACGGAAGGGGATGAGCTCATCCTCGGTGGCGACTTCCTCATCAAGAACCTCAAGATGAACAAGGTGTCCGCGATCATGCAGGAGATCGGCCAGCAGCCGGTGCTTTCGTTCGGCAACAGCACGGGCGACAGCAGCATGGCCGAGTACGTCACGAGCGGCAATCCGTACGAGAGCCTGGCCTTCATGCTCTGCTGCGACGACACGACGCGCGAGAACGGCAGCGTTTCCAAGGCGGAGAAGATGCTTGCCCTCTGCGGGGAATTCGACTGGATACCCGTCTCCATGAAGAACGACTGGACGACCATCTACGGCGAAGGGGTCACCTACCGTCCGTAAACGGCGACCGGGGATGGACAAAGCAGGACGGCGCTTGATTCCTGTTGCAAGCGCCGTCCTTTTTCGATAAAATAAAAAGGATAGAAAAATACTCGCGAACGAAAGGAAGATAACCTAAATGGCTACCCTTACCAGAGATCAGAAAATTTTCAAGCTGGGCAAGATCATCACGGATCGCAAGGAGATCCTGCTCGGCCTGGAAAAGATGTCGGTCGACGCTCCGGAATACTGGGGCATAGACTGCGGCATGCAGTACGTCGTCCGCCGCTACGGCAAGGATGTGGAGACGGACTGCCTCGATACCGCGCTGCTCATGGGCAAGCGCAAGCCCAAGACGTTCGAGCAGCTGAAGAAACTCACCGGCTACGACGATGAGCGGCTCAAGCTGACCCTCGAAGCCCTCTGCCAGGCGAGCCTCGTGGAATTCCACAAGGAGAACCTCGACGGCAAGAACCCGAACCACGAGATGCGCTGGGTGCTCGATATGTTCGTGCCCGGCAGCGCCGAGATCATGGTCATGCGGCCGGAGATCTCGCCCGCGACCCCGCAGGTAGCGGACTTCTTCGAGCGCATGACGTACCTGCCCCTGGCCGGGATCACTCACATGGTGCCTCCCGGAGGGTCCGGCATCGGCATGCACGTCATTCCGGTGGAGGAGGCGATCCCCGCGAACAGCCAGTCCCTGGACATCGAACACCTGTCTCACTGGCTGAAGAAGTACGAAGGCCAGATCGGCGTGGGCATCTGCAGCTGCCGCAAGCAGCAGCGCATCCGCGGCGAAGGCTCCGGAGACATCGAACAGTACTGGTGCATCGGCGTGGGCGATTTCGCGGATTACTGCCGCGAGACCGGCATGGGCCACGACATCACATACGACGAAGCGATGGACATCCTCAAGAAGGCCGAAGAGCGCGGCTACGTCCATCAGATCACGAACATCGATGGCGAGAACAAGATCTTCGGCATCTGCAACTGCGCCGTGGGCATCTGCAACGCGCTGCGCACATCGCAGCTGTTCAACACGCCCAACATGTCCCGTTCCGCTTACGTTTCCGAAGTCGACCCGGAAAAGTGCGTCGCCTGCGGCAAGTGCGTGGAAGTCTGCCCGGCAGGTGCCGTAAGGCTTGGCCAGAAGCTGTGCACGAAGAACGGCCCCATCGAATATCCGAAGGCCGAACTGCCCGACGACAACACCTGGGGCGAAGACAAGTGGAACTGGGATTACAAGAACGAGAACGGTGTCATCCAGACCTGGCCCACGGGTACGGCTCCCTGCAAGACCGCCTGCCCGCTGCACATCGCCATCCAGGGTTACATCAAGATGGCCAGCGAAGGCAAGTACAGAGAAGCGCTCGAGCTCATCAAGAGAGACAATCCGTTCCCCGCGGTCTGCGGCGCCATCTGCCGCAAGTACTGCGAGGATGAATGCACGAGAGGCACCATCGACGAGGCTCTGGCCATCGACGACATCAAGCAGTTCATCGCGGCGCAGGATCTGAACGCGGAATTCCGCTATGTCCCGCCCATGATGTCCTCCACGAGAGAGCCCATGCCCCAGAAGATCGCTATCATCGGCTCCGGCCCGGCAGGCCTGTCCTGCGCGTACTTCCTCGCGATCGCGGGCTATTCCCCGGTCGTGTTCGAAAAGGACGCGGTTCCCGGCGGCATGATGGTCACCGGCATCCCCAACTTCCGCCTCGAAAAGAGCGTGGTCAACGCGGAGATCGACATCCTGAAGGAAATGGGCGTCCAATTCCGCTGCGGCGTGGAAGTCGGCAAGGATGTTACGATCGCCCAGCTGCGTGAGGAAGGCTTCAAGGGCTTCTACGTAGCGGTCGGCCTGCAGTACGGCGGCAAGCTCGGCATTCCGGGCGAAGATGCCGAAAACGTCTGCGCGGGCGTCGATTACATCAAGAGCGTCAACGCCGGTACGGCTGCTCCGCTTTCCGGCAACGTCGTCGTCATCGGCGGCGGCAACATCGGCGCGGACGTGGCCAGAACGGCCATCCGCCAGGGCGCTTCCAGCGTGCAGCTCTACTGCCTGGAAGAGTACGCCGACATGCCCATGGGCGAAGAGGATCAGGAACTGTGCAAGGCCGACGGCGTGGTCATCCACGACGGCTGGGGTCAGACCGAGATCCGCGTGGAAGACGGCAAGTGCGCCGGCATCTCCTTCCGCAAGTGCGTCAGCGTCAAGAACGCCGAAGGCCGCTTCGATCCGAAGTTCGACGACGCCGTCACGACGTCCGAAGACTGCACGACGGTCCTGTACTGCATCGGTCAGAAGGCCGACTGGAAGGAACTGCTGAAGGGCACGAAGGTCGAGTTCAACCGCAACGGAACGGCCATCGTCGATCCCGTCACGCACCAGACTGCGGAGCCCGACATCTTCGCCGGCGGCGACGCCGTTTCCGGACAGAAGTTCGTCGTGGACGCGCTGGCCATGGGCCGCGAGGGCGCCGTTTCCCTGCACCGCTTCGTCAACGAGGGCCAGTCCCTCACCATCCACCGCAACACCCGCCACTTCACGGCGCTCGACAAGGACAACATCGTTCTGCCGCCCGAAGATTTCAGGAAGCCTGCCCGCGCGCGCAAGGGCTTTGACCCGGCCAAGGTCCGCACCATGAGCGACGAGCACCTCATCTTCACGGAAGAGCAGATCAAGTCCGAGGCGAGCAGATGCCTGGGCTGCGGCCGCAGCGTCGTCGACACGAACAAGTGCCTCGGCTGCGGCATGTGCACCGTCCAGTGCAAGTTCGACGCCATTCACCTCGTCCGCTCCATGGGAGACGCCTATTCCAAGATGATCCCGGCAGAGGACAAGTTCAAGGGCATCGGCGCCTACGCTGCCAAGCGGGCCATCAAAATCGTGAAGAAAAAGGCTACCGGCAAGTAAACCGCGCGGAAGGAGGAAGAGACCATGACGAATCAGGAAATGCGCCGCATCAGAGATCAGTACGGCGTCAGTCTGTTCAAGATCAACTACAAATCGGGTGTCCACTACGGCATCATCGAGGACTTCTTCGGCGGCAAGACGGACGAACTTTCCGAAAAGGACCGCGAGCGCATCGAAAAGGTGCTGGCGGCGGAGTTGAAGAAGAAATAAAAGGAGGCATGTACCATGCAGAAATTTTCCGTTAAGGACATCGTTGCCATCGCCATCGGCGCGGCGCTGTTCTTCGTGCTCGGGCGTTTTGTGGCGATCCCCAGCCCTGTGCCCAACACGAACATCTCGACCCAGTACGGGGTTCTGGCGCTGATCGGCGCCGCGTTCGGCCCGCTTGTGGCGGTGCTGGCAGGGCTCATCGGCCATGCGCTCATCGACTTCTCCTACGGGTGGGGCATCTGGTGGAGCTGGGTCATCGCGTCCGGCGTCGCGGGCCTCATCATGGGCTTCAGCAAGCGCTCCGTCAAGCTGTCGGAGGAAAAGTTCGACAAGGCGAAGATCGTCAAGTTCAACGTCTTTCAGATCATCGCGCACCTGGTGGCCTGGGTGGTCGTCGCGCCTGTCCTCGACATCGCCATGTACGCGGAACCGGTCAACAAGGTCTTCGTGCAGGGTCTGGTAGCCGCCTGCGCCAACATCGTCACCACGGCGATCATCGGCACCATCCTGTGCGCTGCCTATTCGGCCGCAAAGCCCAAGAAGGACAGCCTCGAAAAGAAATAGAGGAATCGCTTTCAGCGCCCGGGGGATCTCCTCCGGGCGTTTTTGCCGAAAACAGGGTCCTCGTGACCCGCAGAGGAGTGCCTTTGGAACCCATTATCTCATTCAAAGACTTCGGATTCAAATACAGCGTCCAGAAGGAACCGACGCTGCACCATATCGATCTGGACATCTATCCCGGGGAAAAGATCCTCATCGCCGGGCCTTCGGGCTGCGGCAAATCCACGCTTGTCTCCTGTCTCAACGGGCTGGCGCCATTCGCGTACGCGGGCGAATACACGGGCAGCCTGAAGATCCGGGGGCGCGAAGCGCGGGATACGGACATTTTCGAGCGATCGAAGGTCATCGGGACCGTCCTTCAGGATTCGGACGCGCAGTTCGTGGGGCTCACCGTGGCGGAGGACATCGCCTTCGCGTTGGAAAACGACCAGGTGGAGGTGGACGCCATGCACGAGCGCGTGCGGGAAGTAGCCGGCCTCGTGAACGTGCAGGGTCACCTGCAGCACGCGCCGGGCGACTTGTCCGGCGGGCAGAAGCAGCGCGTGTCGCTGGCGGGTGTGCTCGTGGACGACGTGGACGTGCTGCTGTTCGATGAGCCTCTGGCCAACCTGGACCCGGCGACAGGCGAATCCGCCATCGAACTCATCGACCGGATCGGGCGGGACGGCGGCAAGACCGTCATCATCATCGAGCACCGGCTCGAGGATGTGCTGCACCGGGACATCGACCGGGTCATCCTGATGGACGAGGGCCGCATCCTCGCGGACATGAGCCCGCGGGAACTCCTCTGCAGCGACCTGCTTTCCCGGACAGGCATCCGGGAGCCGCTGTACATCACGGCCTTGAAGTACGCGGGCGTAACGGTCCGGCCGGACATCTGTCCGGAACACATCGAGACGCTGCGGCTTTCCGAGGACGATCGGGCGAAGGTGCGGGATTGGTTCGAGCATCTGCCCGACCCCGCTCCGAATGAGCTGGGGGAGGCGTTGCTGGATGCGGAGAACATCAGTTTTGCATATCCGAACGGCCATCAGGCGCTGGAGGACATCTCGTTTTCCGTGCGCCGCGGCGAGATGACGGCCATCGCGGGGCGCAACGGCGCCGGCAAGTCCACGATGTGCAAACTCATCTGCGGTTTCGAGAAGCAGCAGAAAGGGCGCATCCTGCTGGCGGGTGAGGACGCGGCGGACCTGAGCATCAAGGAACGGGCTGAACACGTGGGGTACGTCATGCAGAACCCGAACCAGATGATCTCCAAGGTGTTCATCAAGGACGAAGTGGGGCTGGGACTCGTGCTGCGGGGCCGCAGCGCCGAAGAGATCGACGCGGCGGTCGAAGAGACGCTGAAGACCTGCAGCCTGTCGCCCTTCATCGACTGGCCGGTTTCGGCGCTGAGCTACGGGCAGAAGAAGCGGGTCACCATCGCTTCCATCCTCAGCCTGCGCCCGGACATGATCATGCTGGATGAACCGACCGCGGGCCAGGATTTCCGCCGCTACACGGAGATCATGGAATTTCTGGAAGAGCTGAACCGCAGCGGGGTCACCGTCGTGCTGATCACCCACGACATGCACCTGATGCTGGAATATGCGCACCGCACGCTTGTGTTCTCGGAAGGGCATCTGCTGGCGGACGATACGCCGGCGGCGGTGCTGAGCGACCCGGCCCTCATCGAGGCGGCGAGCCTGAAGAAGACGTCGCTGTACGACCTGGCGGGCCTGTGCGGCATAGGCGATCCGAAAGCCTTTACGGCGCGGTTTATCGAAAGCGACCGGAAAGCGAGGCGGACCCCATGATGAACATCTTCAACTACATCGAACGGAAGTCGCCCGTGCACGCCATGACGGGGGCTTCGAAGCTGCTGTGCCTGCTGCTGTGGTCGTTCGGCGCCATGTCGAGCTTCGACCCGCGCTTTCTGCTGGGGCTGCTTCTCGTCGCGCTCGTCCTGTTCAAGATCTCGAAGATCGGGGTGAAGGACGTGCAGTTCATGCTGTGGTTCACGATGGCGTTCTGCCTGCTGAACAACCTGCTGATCTACCTGTTTTCCCCCCAGCACGGCGTGGAGATCTACGGCACGTGCCACGAGCTCGTGCACCTCGCCGGGCGCTACAACATCACGGCGGAGCAGCTGCTGTACCATCTGAACGTCGTGCTGAAGTACCTCGCGACGATCCCCATCGTGCTGCTGTTCGTGACGACGACGGACCCCAGCGAGTTCGCCTCGTCCCTGAACCGCATCGGCGTGAACTACAAGATCGCCTATTCCGTGGCGCTGGCGCTTCGCTATATCCCCGACATTCAGCGGGAATACCACGACATTACGCTGTCGCTGCAGGCGCGGGGCGTCGAGATGAACCGCAAAAAAGCGGCGCTGATCTCGCGGCTGAAGACGGCTTCGGGCACGCTCGTGCCGCTGATCCTGTCCAGTATGGACCGCATCGAGGTGATCTCGAACGCCATGGAACTGCGCAGTTTCGGCAAAAATAAAAAGAGGACCTGGTATCGCGCCCGACCCTTCGGCGCCTGGGATATCGGCGCCATCCTGCTGGGACTGGCCGTCCTGCTTCTTTCCGTCGCGCTGTCGGCTTTCGTGAACCACGGACGGTATTACAATCCGTTTTAGAAGCGGTCTGCTGAGCCCGCCCTCCTTTTTCTGCCTGCCAGGATATAGGCGGCGATGAACACGGCCAGCAGGCCGCCGATCAGGATGCCGCAGTTGCGGAAAAACTCTTCGGGCATCACGAGGATGATCTGGTCCGTGCGGGCATCGAACACCCAATTCGTCTTGCCCGGGAAGAATACCTTGTGAAAGAGTGTAAAAGCGCGGTCGAAGTCGGATGCGGCGAAGGCTCCGAATGAGCCGAACAGAGCCAGCATGCCGACAGCCGCCCAAAACGAAGGCCCCCTGTCCGCGAGGCGCGGGAGGGCGGTCTTTTTTGTGCGCAGACGGAGGATCAGCGCAGCAAGCGCGATGCCGCTGAGCGCGAAGATCCACAGGTCCAGCTTGAAAAGCACCTTGCAGTCGGCGAAGTGCGACATGCCGCTTTCCGACCAGGCGAGGTCTCCGGTGGCGAAAGGCGCGTCCTTCAGCAGGTAGTCCAGCACGTCGTCATATGCTTTTCGGATCTGTTCGTGGCTCCAGCCGGTCCTTTCCGGCATGTTCAGCGCCTCGATGTGCGCGTAATAGAAGGGGCGGCAGAGAATGGGAGCCGCGATGGACGCGCTGATCGCGAACAGCGCGAGCACGATCGCCGTAAGGACGGAAAAGGCTTTAGATTTCATGGATGACCTCGCTTTCTCTGATGTAGGCGGACTGGCGGATCAGCACCTGCCCGGGCAGGTAGAAGCCCCACATGGCTATGTTGGCGAAGGACTGCAGGGCAGGGCCGCCGAGGCCGGGCACGTTGTGGATCCCCACGCACAGATCGCAGCAGAAAAACAGCGCGAGGCCGAAGGCGAACAGGATCCATTTTCTCCGCGGGCAGCGCCGGGCGATCGAAACCGCGCCGCACAGGTTGAGTGCGAACAGGCAGATGTACGCGGCGGCAAATGACTCCGTCCAGCCGAAACCATAGCCAGCGCGGACCAACAGCAGGATGCAGAACGGTACGAAATACAGTCCGGCGGGCGGCAGGCCTTCGGTCCTGGTGCGGTTCATGCGCAGGGCGTAAAGGACTTGCACGGCGATGAAGCACGCGATGCCGGCGACGTAATAGCGGTCGAGCAGGAGCAGAAACACGTCCGCGGCAGCCGTGAAGAGCAGGGCCGCCGAGACGAGCGGTTCGCGAAAATCCAGCGCGGACAGCGCGACCAGAAGAATGGCGCCGAATTTGACCGGCGTGCTGCCAGGAATGCCTCCGAGATCCATGCCCATGAACGCGACGTATAAAATTGTTTCGGCTATCATAAAAATCATGGGGCCTCCCGCAAAGTTAAGACTATTTTATCACATTTTTTGTAGTATACTATAAGCGGGAGAATACAATCCCGCCGCAAAGAACGAAACGATGCTGCAGAATACAGATCAAGGAGGCTCTGGCTGATGGATATGATGGAACTGAAGGAACTGCGAAAGAAACTGCACCGCACGCTGAACCGCCCTGCGCTGCCCGTAAAGGCAGTGATCGACGCGGTGGACATCCTCGTGCGGGAGATGCAGAGCGGCGTGTACAGCGATC
>JAIKZT010000082.1 GCA_024682015.1 Clostridia bacterium | reverse complement strand
AGGTGGAGTTCTCGTCGTGCAGGAAGATGAAGCCGACCTTGACCTTGGAAAGGACGCTCTTCAGATCCATCTTCGCCTCGGCGACGTCCGCGGCGGTGGAATCGTTCTCAAACTCGGGATCGCCCGTAGCGGCCACGGGGGTGGGGATGTCGGGACCGGAGCTCTTTTTGCCGCCGCAGCCGGCCATCAGGCAGACGGCAAGAACCAGGACAAGCAAGACGGACACAAACCTTTTCATTCTTTCATTTCCTCCTCCAAATTTGTATATGGTGAATTTGTTGCGCGCAAAGTGAAAATGAAAAACGGCGCATCAATGCCGGAAAACGATCTCCGAGCCATCCATGCGCTCGATCATGGCCAGGGACTCCACGCGCACGCCACGCGCGCGCAGCGCGTCGCCGCCGCCCTGAAAACACTTTTCAATGGCGATCGCGGCGCCGCAGAGCTCTGCTCCGGCCATCTCGGTCAGCTTGATGAGACCCTCCAGCGCGTTGCCGTTCGCGAGAAAATCGTCCGCGAGCAGCACGCGATCCGCGCTCGTGAGGTAGTCGCGGCTGACCACCATGTTGTAGTCGTTGCCGTGGGTAAAGGAGTGCGCCGGGGCGCTGTACACGTCCCCGTCGACGTTGCTGGTCTTGTGCTTCTTGGCGAAGACCATGGGCACGCCCATCTCCAGCGCCGCGGCGGCCGCGATGGCGATGCCGCTGGCCTCGACGGTGAGAATCTTGTTCACGCCGCAGCCGGAAAACAGCCGGGCGATCTCCTCGCCCATGGCGCGCAGAAGTCCCGCGTCGATCTGCTGGTTGAGAAAACTGCCCACCTTGAGTACGCCGCCGGGCAGGACCCGTCCGTCGCGCAGGATCTTCTCCTCCAGAAGAAGCATGGCACCGTCCTCCAGACGAACACAGTATTTTGGGTTACATAACTTCTTAACCCACTACATATATACATTTTAGCCGAAAAACCGCGTTCTGGCAAGAGCTTCGTGGATAGAATTCACAAGTCCGCAGCGGCGCTTTTTCGGCTATTTCGACGAAAAGAAAACCGCGATCCATCAGACGCGACGGGAGGAAGCGGAGACCCTTCGGCTCGCGGCGTCAGCCGTGTTTTCGGTAGCGTTCCGGTTTTGGTCGGAACTTGATGCCGGACACCAGCCCCATCATCGCGAAGAGCGCGATCATGGAGGAGCCGCCGTAGCTGAAGAAGGGGAGCGTGATGCCGATGACCGGCGCGATGCCGATGCACATGCCGGTGTTCAGAAAGGTCTGGAAGAAGATGCTGCCCGCCACGCCGAAGCACACGAGCATATTCATCGCGTTTTTGGATTTCAGGCCGACGTAGACGCAGCGGATCATGATGAGCACCAGCAGCAGGATGCAGATCCCGCAGCCGATGAGGCCGAGCTCCTCGCCGATCACGGAAAAGATGAAGTCCGTGTGCTTGGCGGGCAGCGCGTTCGACTGCGCCTGCACGCCCTGCCCGAGCCCCGTGCCGGTGAAGCGGCCGGAGGCCAGAGCGAGCTTGGACTGGTTGAGCTGATAGCGCACGTCCCAGCCGTTGGGGTCGATGGTCGGGTCGTAGGGCATCAGGATGCGGTCGCGGTAGCGCTGCGTGAGCACGTGATCCCACACGAAGGGCATCACCGCGGCCACGCCCGCGAGCCCGATGACGAACCAGTAAAAGCGCAGGCCCACCACGAAGAGCATCGTCAGGAAGATGAAGAGGTACACCAGCGCGGAGCCGATGTCCTTCGAGGCCCAGACGAGCAGGCCGGTGATGAGGGCGAAGTGGATCAGCAGCTGGCCCACGGAGAGCACGGAATTGAGATTCTTGTATTCCTTCAGATAGCTCACGTGCTTGGCCATGACGATGATGAACAGGACCTTGACGACCTCGGAGGGCTGGATGCCGATGTTGAAAAAGCGCAGCCACGCGCGGTTGCCGGTCTCGTCCTCGTAGCCGAGCGGGGTGCGCAGCAGCAGGATCAAAACGACGGAGAAGAGATACAGCAGGATCCACTT
>JAIKZT010000072.1 GCA_024682015.1 Clostridia bacterium | reverse complement strand
GACCCGCTGGCGGCTGTGCAGCACTTCCATGGCGAACGCCACGTTTTCGAATACGGTCTTGTTGGGCAGCAGCCGGAAATCCTGGAACACCACGCCCATGCTGCGGCGCAGTTTGGGGATCTCGCGGTTGGACAGGTGCGTAATATCCTGCCCGGCTACCCAGAGTTTGCCCTCGTCGGGCTCTATCTCCTTCAGCAGGAGTTTGATGAACGTCGACTTGCCGGCGCCCGACGGACCCACGAGAAACACGAAATCCCCTTTTTCTATGTGTATCGTCGCGTGTTCAAGGGCAGCCTTCGCGTCGTAGCGTTTTGTTACGTTATCGAATCTGATCACTAATCTTGCCTCTTGTGCATTAGGGTATATTTTAACAATTAAGTATACCACATATATTGTTCAAATGCACGGGAGTTCTTTATCTTCTGTGATTAATTGGCGAAAGGCCGTCCCGGCCGTCAGTTCCGCTCGAAGCGGCTCGCCATGGCGCTCACCAGCGCATGAGGGCTCTTCTGCCTCGCGCAGGCCGCCTGGCTGCAGGCGTTTTTCTCGGAGCAGAACGGGCAGACTGCCTCTTCGAACGCGTCCAGCAGGGCGAGAACGGTATAGGAAAGCGACATGTTGCAGCCGTCGGACAGGTAGTGCTCTTCGCCCCGGGGGATGCCCAGCTGTTCCGATTCTTCCTCCGTGACCGGGTGCACGAGCGAGCGAAGCTGTTCCTTCAGGTGGAAGACCGTGTCCGCCTGCAGGGCGGCATCCGTGCGGGTCACCTCCGATTCCTCCGGGGAGATCGTGTCCGCCTCGTGATCGACGGACCCGGCGGAGATGCCCACGAACTCGGACTTCCCGGCCTTTTCGAGCCAGCGGAAATACCCCAGGATGAGCGTCTTCGTCTCCCGGCAGAAATCCTCCTTCGAGATGGCCCGTTCCCCGATGGACTCCTCGTACAGCTCCCGCTCCATGCCCGCGATGACCGCGCGGCGCAGGCCGTCCGGCCGGCCGAGCCACGGCTCGCAGTCCGTCCAATCCGCAGAACCGCTGCCGGAAGCCACCACCTGTCCCGGATTGCTCTGGGCCTGGGCGGACTGCCTCCACAGGGGGATCGTCCCGCTGGCCAAAAGCCACAGCGTCGTAACGCCGGGCTCGTTGGCCATGTACTGTTCTCCGACCGGCCTCAGGCGCTTTTTCCCTTCCGCATCGACGCGGTAAGGCGCGTCCTGTTCGCTATCCAACGCGCAGACCGTCTTCCCGGTGCGCGTGGAGACCAGCTGTTTGCCCGGAGAAATGTTCGTCAGGAACGAGTCGAAGTAGCAGGTCCTGTGCACGGAAACCGTGTCCATGTCCGGCCGCAGCTCGCCCGAAAGCCCCCATTTCGCTTCGTTGGTGAACTGCCTCGCGTAGAACTGCGCCAGCCGGGTGTTGAACCGCAGAAACGGGAAATACTTCGCGGCGAAAGGCCCCTTGCGCAGGCGGTGCTTCAGTTCCGCTTCGTAGCGCTCATCCCTGTGGATGGCGGGCAGCTGCGGAGACACGCGCAGCCATTCATCCACGCTGCGGCTGCTGTAGATCGTGCCCGTGTCGGCGATCTTTCCGAGGCGCTTCACGTGGATGACCCGCCTGGTCCAGCTGTCATCCGGGGGCTCGACATCCCGGTAATACCCGCTGATCGCCTTCCGTTCCACGTATTTTGCGTCCCGGCTCTCCTTCCAGCCCAGCAGGTTGGTCAGGACGGTCACGAACAGGGAGGCCACGGTTATGACGAACGAGACAAGCGAAAAACTCCGGTGCAGGAGGCCGTAGACCATGTCCAGCAGCCCGTAGAAGAAAAATGCTTTGGAAAGCAGCTGCAGTATGTAGAGCAGGCTGTGGGAACAGCAGTACGCAAAGTAATCCCGGGCGTTGATCAGCCGCCCGACGAACGGCTGGGCCCACACGGGCAGTCTGTCACCGATCCGCCTGACCCAGCCGGCGCCGCTGCTGCGGCCTTGTTCCTTCGGCGCTGCCTTATCCGTCTCCGTTTTCCCCGCCAGGATGCCCGCGGTGATGACCGCCATGTCGTCCCGCAGTTTGAAGCGCGGATGCCGCGAAAGATCCGCGTCCGCCTGCTGGGCCTCGTACAGGGCCTTCGCCAGTTCAGCCATGCGGCCGTCCTGCAGGGCCCGGTGCAGTTCCTCGTAGGAAGAGGCCAGGCCGAAGGGGTCGAAGCACTGGCCGAAACCATCCGTCATCAGGGACACGGAAGCCGCGTCCTGCGCAGGGCAGCTGAAGAGCCTCGCGTGGGGGATGCCTTCTCCGGTCGGGTCAAAGATCGGATAGCCGCCTGGCTTATTGGCCATTTTGCGGTGCGCGATCAGCATGTCGTTGATCGCAGCGCGGGCCTGCGCCATCGAACAGCCGCGTTCCCGCGCGACACGCTCCATCTCCCCGATCGCCTTGCGGTCCAGAGAGGCGAGCTCCTCGCCCAGAAACACCTCGCATCCGCCGTCCGTCCGCTCCAGGACAGCCGGGCAGTCTCCCAGGCCGATGTATTCCAGAAAATCGCCCACGGGCAGGTGGCGCAGGCGAAAGACGGATATCCCCGCCGTCGGATAGACCGGCGCCTGCGTGCTCGTCCGGCCGCTCGCGGACTGCTCCCAATAGGCGTTGAATTCCTTTTTCAGAGAAGCCGCCGCCCGGGTGAGGATCTGCGGAAGGCTCGCGTTCTGATCTGTCAGCTCCTGCTGGAGCAGGTCTCCCAGCGCGTGAGCCAGCCAGCCCGCGTCGCTGGCATAGGGGGTCA
>JAIKZT010000066.1 GCA_024682015.1 Clostridia bacterium | reverse complement strand
TCCTTCGCCTCGGCAAACGGCATTTTGCGCGGGTTCACCCAGCAGACCTCCTTCGCTGCGGCCAGATCTGCCACGACAGGGGCTTTTTCAATCAATTTCTGCAGTTCCATCCCTTTGTTCCTCCTAAAAACATGGCGCATGATGCACTTCCATCATACGCCATTTTCGTTCTCAGTTCAATCTTCGCGCAAAGTCCGGCAGGATCAGCGGGTGTGCCGTCTGCCTCCGTAATAGGGTTTGCGTCCCTTTGCGAAGCATTCCTCGCAGACGCCGAACTTGTACCGGAACGGCAGCTCCTTGCCGCAGATCTTGCACTTCTTCATGGAGAGCTTCTGGCGGGAGAGCTCCGCCATGATCTGCGAGGAGATCTCGTTTTTGCGCAGCAGCACCGTGCGGAGATCCTCGGGATCGGCCATGTCCGAACTTTCTATGTAATGGTAGAGCATGTCGCAGGCCTTGAACCGCGTTTCCAGCGCGTCGAGCGGTTCCTTGCCGGAAGGAGCGGCCGGCAGATAGTAGAGCGCGCGGCCCCGGCGGCCGGACAGCTCGTCCCGGAACAGATCCTTCCAAAGCTCTTTCAGCACTTCGTTTTTTTCATCGAAGGGGATCATGACGAAGCGGTACACGAGTTCCTTGTCGCTCGTCTCCTTCTCCAGTTCCTCCGCCAAGGCGATCTCGATGGACAGGTCCGCGTTCTCGAATCCCGGCTTGGGTTTGATCTCGCACCACTTGCTCATGAGCTGGGAGATGCTCCCCGCCACGCCCGTCAGCGTATAGGGGAAGCCTATGCGCGCCTCCCGGATCTGCGGCACCTTCGCGTAAATGGCGCTGCGCACCATCTTTCTCTCCTCCACGGAGCCGACGAACCCGTGCTCGAACATGCCGAAGCGCCCGGCTCTGCCGCCTATCTGCTTGATCTCCGTGGCGGAAAGGGGCCGCTGCTGGCTGCCGTCAAACTTCTCCGTCACGAGGAAGATGACTCGCTCGATGGGCAGGTTCAACCCCATGCCGATCGCGTCCGTCGCAACTACGATGTCCGTTTCGCCGGACGTGTAGCGCTTGACCTCGTTGCGCCGCACGTCGTATGGAAGCGCCCCGTAGATGACGCTGCACCTAAAGCCTGCCCGCTGCAGTTCTCCTGCCACCGCATGCACGTCCTTGCGGGAAAACACGATGAACGCCGTGCCTCTGCGCGCCTCTTTTTTAAAATCCGTGCTGATCTTCTCGTCGAAGGACAGCGGAACCAGCCGCCGATGATGCACGACCTCCCAGGTGTCGCCGCACGCTTCGATGACATTCTTCACGACCATCTCCGCCTCCGGCGCCAGGCACACGTGCACCGTATCCGCCCGCACGCCCAGCAACGCGAACGTCCAGGCTGACCCGCGTTGGCTGTCCGCGATCATCTGTGCTTCATCGATGACCGCCACATCGTATTCCTTCGTGAAGTCCAGCACCTCGATCGTGGAGGACTGCAGGTAGGAGAACGGGATGCCGATCTCCTCCTCGCCCGTCTTCAGCGTGCAGGGGCAGCCCGCATCGTTGAGTTCTTCGAACTTCTCGTATGCCAAAAGCCTTAACGGCGCCAGATAGATGCCGCTGGCGCACTCCTTCAGAGCGTTGATGGCATCGTAACTCTTGCCGCTGTTCGTGGGGCCGATGTGCAGGATAAAGCGGCGCTGCTTCTGCCGCGCCAGGGGAAACAGCTCCGGATACGTCTGCGGGATGGCGTCCAGCAGCCCGTTCTTGACCTTGTTGCGTTCCCGTTCGGACCGCAGGTATGCGCGGGCGCCCTTGCCGAGCGCTTTATTTTCAGCCAGCAGGCTCGCGATCGCCAGATCCGTGAACGAAGACCGCACCCGGACCATCAGGTCTTCCGTACAGGCCGCATAGCCACTGCATGCCCTGTTGATGAGAGCGCGCGTATTGATGCCAGCCTTTTCCCGCACGCGGTGAAGCAGCCTGTCCGCGAGGACGAGCATGGAGTCGGCTTCCTTTGCCGCGTGAAGCAGCCAGATATCCGGAGGCGTGCCGTGCAGCACGATGTGGCGGATCATGCGATCCGAGAGCGCGCCGCCTTCCGTCGATTTGCCGAGAAACGAGCGTATGCCCGTTTCCGTGACCTTTCCGTGCGTCGGCAGTTCAAAGTCACGGAAATACTTCCGCACAGCCTCCTGCATCTGCTGCTCAAGCTCCCCGGCCAACCTATCTGGCGCAGATGCATACCCCGCCTCTTCCACGAGCGCCTCGCAGGCTGTGCGCAGTTTCGTCTTGCAATCCCTGCAAGCCTCTTCCACATCCTGCACGCGAGCTTTCTGCTTCAGCCCCATGTATTCTTTTAAAAGCGTTTCCGTTTCCCGGTATTTTTCCTGCAGCCGTTCCTGATCGATCATGGCTGCATTATATCATAAGGGGCTTGCCACATCAATCATTTTTTGCCGCAATTTTCCATTTTTCGCAAACCGAAAGATTTTCCTTGCGCTGAGGGGCAGCACAGGTGTAAAATGAATTGTTAAAAGCTTAACGAGGAGGAGCCATCATGTATAAGACCACTTCCCTTGAACGCCACTATAAAGAAAAACTCATCACGGCCGATCAGGCGGCAGCGCTCGTGCGTCCCGGAGACCGCGTCCACTTCGGCCTCGGCTGCGGCCAGGTCGTGGACATCGACGCCGCGCTCGCAGCCCGCGCGGACGAGCTGTCCCAGGTCACCATCTTCAGTACCGCATCTCTGATCGACAAGCCGTTCAAAGTCTACGAAGCCACGAAATCCAACGCGCAGGTGCGCTTTGTGTCGGCTCACTACGGTCCGGCTGACCGCCACATGAGCGACGCCGGCCGCTGCGCCTACCTGCCGATGATGTTCCGCGAGCTGCCCAAATACTGGCTGAACAACAATAACGAACTGGACATCGCGTTCTTCCAGGTAGCGCCCATGGACGAGTTCGGAAACTTCAATCTGGGGCCGCAGGTATCCGACATGTGGGGCGTCATCCGCGGCGCGAAGAAGATCGTGGTCGAGGTCAACGAGAACATGCCCATCGCTCACGGACACCAGACGCAGATCAACCTCTACAGCATCGATCACGTCGTGGAAGGCAGCAATACGCCGCTGCCCGTCATCGAAAGAAAGGAACCGACGCCGACGGAGCGCAGGATCGCCTCCCGCGTCGTAGAGCGCATCAAGAGCAATTCCACGCTGCAGCTGGGGATCGGCGGCCTGCCCTCCTGCATCGGCAGCCTCATCGCGGAATCCGACCTGAAGAACATCAACGCCCACACGGAGATGTTCGTGGATGCCTATGTCGACCTGTATGACGCCGGCAAGCTCACCGGCAACAAGAATGTGGACCGCGGCAAAGCCGTATATACCTTCGCGGGCGGCACGAAGCGGCTGTACGACTTCATCAACGACAACCCGATCTGCTGCACGGCGCCGGTCGACTACGTGAATGACACGCACATCATCAGCAGCATCGACGACTTCGTGTCCATCAACGGCTGCATCCAGGTCGACCTGTACGGCCAGGTGTGCTCCGAGACCGTCGGCACGCGGCAGATCTCCGGCAACGGCGGCCAGCTCGACTTCGTCATGGGCGCGTTCGGCTCCAGGCGCGGGCAGAGCTTCCTCTGCACGCCTTCGACCTTCACAAAGCCGGACGGCACCGTCGAATCGCTGATCGTCCCGACGCTGGCTTATGGTTCCGTCGTGACCACGCCCAGGCAGGCCACCCACTTCATCGTGACCGAGTACGGCGCGGCCGACCTGAAGGGCAAGAGCACCTGGGAACGCGCGGAGCTGCTGATCGAGATCGCCCATCCGGACTTCCAGGATGAACTCGTGAAGGACGCTGAGGTCATGGGCCTTTGGCACCGCACGAACCGCAGGTTCTTCTGATAACCGAACGAATCAAACGGTTCCCCGCACCAGGCGATGCGGGGGGCCGCTTTTTGTTTTCTGTGCTATTTAGCTCCCAGGTTCGCGACTTTCGGGACGAATTCCACCCGCAAAGACATGCCAAGGCCTGCAGCCAATTTTTTTATCGTACGAAGGGACAAAACCGCGCTTCCGCCCCCCTTATTTTGCCTGGGTCACACCAGAATGTGTCCCCATGTCCCAAATCCTCCAATGGGTCACATAAACCACGTCCGTCATGTGACCCCTACCCTCATACGAAAAGATGGGTCACATTTTCGTGTGACCCATCTCCTTTTTCCTATGATTCGTTATGCGTAGGGGCAGGAAACCGGCCCCGATTCTTCAACTTGCTCTACAGCCCTCTGGCGTCGAACGCGGCCTTCAGCTGCTTCATGGCCTGCTCCACGACGCTGCGCGGGCAGCCCAGGTTGAACCGCTCGAACTGCTTGGTCTCCGGGCCGAAGATGGCGCCGGAATCCAGCCACAGCTTGGCCTCCTCGACCATCAGGTGCTCCAGATCTTCGTCGGACAGTCCGTAACCGGAGAAGTCGACCCAGGTGAGGTACGTGCCGTCCGGATCCACGAAGTGAGCCTTCGGGAAGTTCTTCTCGACGAAGTCCTTCATGTAGCAGACGTTGCCCCAGATGTATTCGACGAGCTCATCCACCCACTCAGCGCCCTTGGTGTAGCAGGACATGAGCGCGACCTGGCCCATGATGTTCGCCTGGCTGTAACCCGCAGAGGTGTTACCCTTCTTGAACTTCGCGCGAAGTTCGGGATCGGGGATGATGATGTTCGCGGACTGCAGGCCGGCCACGTTGAAGGTCTTGCCCGGAGAACTGTACAGCGCGAGGTTCTTTCTGTACTTTTCGTCCAGGTTCATGACGCTCGTGAACTTGTGGCCCGGGAAGATGAAGTCGCAATGGATCTCGTCCACCATCCAGATGACGTTGTATTTCAGGCACAGATCGCCGACCTTCTCGAGCTCTTCCTTTGTCCAGACGCGGCCTACGGGGTTGTGCGGGCTGCAGAAGATCATGACCTTGACGCCCTCTTCCCTGATCAGCTTCTCGGTCTTTTCAAAGTCGATGGAGTACGCGCCGTCGTAGCACAGCTGGCTGTTGATGAGCCTGCGGCCGTTCTGCTTGATGGCTTCGGAGAACGGATAGTAGACGGGCTGCATCACCATCACGGCGTCGCCCGGCTGCGTAAAGGCCTGCACCGACACGTGCACGCCGTATACGAGGCCCGCGCCGAGGGTGACCCACGCGGGATCCACGGTGTAGCCGTATCTGGTGGAGAACCAGTGATTCAGCGCTTCGAAATAGTCGTCTAAGGGGTCGGTATAGCCGAAGATGCCGTGGTCGACGCGCTTGTGCAGATCGGCCAGGATCTCGTCCGGGAGTTTAAAGTCCATGTCCGCGACCCACATGGGCAGCAGGTCGTTTCTTCCCTTGCGCTTCATGCCGAAGTCGTATTTCAGACAGTCGGTGCCGCGGCGGTCGATGATCTCGTCGAAGTTGTACTTCATCTCTTACACCTCTCTTTTATCAGGATATGCAATATCGATCGAATTCAGAGCGCAGAAAATCCACACTACCCTTTTATTATAATTCGCAGGACTCCGCGTTTCAACGGTTTTGTCCGCCCGCGGGCATTGCAAGCGGAGGCAAAAACGAGTATGATAGCAAAGGCGGCCGCATGAGCCGCACAATCATCCGCAGAAAAGGAGAAACCGCATGGAAAACAAGACAGCATGGGAAAAATATAAGCAGAAGGACCTGAAGGACCTCGAGCGCGTGTGCAAGGGCTACAAAGCTTTCCTCGACGAAGGCAAGACCGAGCGCGAATGCGTGAAGGAGACGATCGCCATGGCTGAAAAGGCAGGCTATCGCCCGCTGGACGAAGCGCTCGCCGAAGGCGCGCCCAAGGAAGGCGACAAGCTCTACGCCATCTGCATGGGCAAGACGCTGGCGCTGCTGCGCATCGGCAGCCGGGACCTCGAGGACGGCATGAACATTCTGGGAGCTCACATCGACTCGCCCCGCCTCGACGTCAAGCAGAACCCGCTGTATGAAAGCGACGGGCTGGCCTATCTGGACACCCATTACTACGGCGGGATCAAGAAGTATCAGTGGATTACCCAGCCCATGGCCATCCACGGCACGGTCTGCCTGAAGGACGGCAGCGCGAAGGAGATCCGCATCGGCGAGGACGCGGACGATCCCGTGTTCTGCTTCACGGACCTGCTCATCCACCTGTCGGCGGAACGCCAGCAGAAGAAGGCTTCCGACGTGATCACCGGCGAAGGCCTCGACCTGCTCATCGGCAACCGCCCGCTGGCGAAGAGCAAACTTTCCAAGGACGAAAAGGAGGCCGTCAAGGCGAACGTGCTGGCCTTCCTGAAGGAGAAATACGGCATGGAAGAAGCCGACCTGCTGTCCGCCGAACTGGAGATCGTGCCGGCCGGCAAGGCCCGTGACTGCGGTCTCGACCGCAGCATGGTGCTCGCCTATGGACAGGACGACAGGGTCTGCGCTTACACGTCCGTGCTGGCGATGCTCGATGAGAACGCGAAGATCGGCAAGACGGCATGCTGCCTCATCGTGGACAAGGAAGAGATCGGCAGCGTCGGCGCCACCGGCATGACGTCCCTCTTCTTCGAAAACACCATCGCGAAGATCATGCGCGCGCTGGGCAAGGACAGCTACGCGGCGACCCGCAACTGCCTGGCGAACTCCAGCATGCTCAGTTCCGACGTCTCCGCGGGCTTTGACCCGCTGTACGCCGACGCCTACGAGAAGCGCAGCGCGGCCTTCCTGTCGAAAGGCCTGGCCTTCAACAAGTTCACCGGCGCCCGGGGCAAGAGCGGCTCCAACGACGCGAACGCCGAATACGTGGCGCGCATCCGCCGCATCATGGACGACGCAGACGTGTCCTACCAGTTCTGCGAACTGGGCAAGGTCGACGTGGGCGGCGGCGGCACGATCGCCTACATCATGGCCGTCTACTGCATGGAGGTCATCGACTCCGGCGTCGCCGTGCTCTCCATGCACGCGCCCTACGAAGTCACGTCCAAGGCGGACATCTACGAGGCATACAAGGGCTACCGGGCGTTCCTGCTGAACGCGTAGCGTTTCGCTCGGACTTGGCGCCGGGGTCACCCCTGCGGCGCAAAGCAAAGGACCGGAGAATGAATTCTCCGGTCCTGTTTGTTTGCATGTTTTGCAGCTTTGGGTTTACAGAGCCGCGGTGATGATGGCCATCTTGTAGACCTCGTCTGCGTCGCAGCCGCGGGACAGGTCGTTGATGGGCGCGTTCAGGCCCAGGGAGATAGGACCGTAGGCCGCATAGCCGCCCAGTCTCTGCGCGATCTTGTAGCCGATGTTGCCCGCTTCGATGCAGGGGAACACGAAGGTGTTGGCGTAGCCCGCGACCTTGGAGCCGGGGAACTTCAGCTGGCCAACGACCGGGGAAACGGCCGCGTCGAACTGCATCTCGCCGTCCGCGTTCCAGTCGGGGTGCTTTTCCTTCAGGACCTTGATGGCCGCCTGGGACAGGGAGACCGTGCCGCCCTTGCCGCTCCCCTTCGTGGAGAAGCTAAGCATGGCGAGCTTGGGATCGATGCCGAAGACGGGAGCGACCTTGTAGATCTCTTCCGCAACTTCCGCCAGCTTCTCGCCGGCCGTGTACGTAACATTGCCTTCCTTGTCGACGGTATCCTGATAGTCGATGTTGATGGCGCAGTCGCCCATGGCGATGGTTCTCAGTTCTTCGGGACCGTCTTCGCGGTTCAGAATGAAGCAGGAAGATACCAGATGGGCGCCGGGCTTGGTCTTGACGAGCTGCAGCGCGGGGCGGACGGTATCCGCGGTGGAATAGGTGGCGCCGCCGAGCAGGCAGTCGGCCTTGCCCATCTTCACGAGCATCGTGCCGAAGTAGTTGCCCTTCAGCAGGTTCGCGTGGCAATCTTCAGGGCTCATCTTGCCCTTGCGCAGCGCGACCATGGCCTCGACCATCTCGTCCATGCCCTCGTACGTGGCCGGATCGATGATCTGCGCGCCTTCGATGTTGAATCCTCTCTCTGCCGCGGTCTTCTTCACTTCTTCGACCACGCCGACGAGGATGACCCCCATCAGCTTGCCTTCCAGCAGCCGGCTCGCGGCCTCCTGGATGCGGGCGTCCACGCCCTCGGTGAAGACGATCGTCTTGGGATTCTCCTTAACTTTTGCGATCAGCTTATCAAACATCTGCTACCTCCATTGGTTCGTTATGTTGTCCGATTGGGTTATCGGGTCTTGGCCCTTAACTTATTTATTATAACGCAAAAAGCCCCGGCCGTTCAAGTCCCGGCCGCAGGCTTTTTCAGACTTCATCCGTTTTTCGTGAGGGGCTTTCCCTATTCCATCACTTCGAGCGAATCGGCCGCCAGCGCGCCGCCCGCGACGTTTCCGCGCAAAACGCACATCGTGCCGATCGCGGGGATGTCGCCGCCGTACGAGAAGGCGTTCTGCCAGGATCCGTTGTAATACGGGTCTTCCAGCATGAGAGGATCCAGCGAAGCGATGCGGCCGTATGCCGAGAAATCGCGGCCTTCGAAGTCTTCCGAGCGGTACATGACGTTGTACATCTGGACTCTCTCGAGCGTGCAGCTCATGGAGCGCATGTCGATCTCAGCGCTTTCGCCGGTGTAGATCTGTTTCGTCGAGACCTGCGCCCCTGTGATCCAGTATCCGTCCAGCGCCGCCTCGTCCGCCTCAAACGTGCCCAAGACGGTGACCAGCGAACCGTTCGCCGGAAGAACCGCGCCATCTTCGGGCACGAACTCCCACTGCCAGTCGCAGCAGCGCGTCTGGTCGTAATAGCCCCAGACGTAATGGCGGATCACGCCGTTGTAAGCGTCCACTAGGGAAACGAAAACGCCTTCCTTTTCCACCTTCTTGCCCTCGAACTGGGGGCCGTAGCCGTTGTAAAAGATGTTCTGATAGAGCGTATATTCATCCTGGCTGAAGGCCTCGGGCCGCGAGGCGGTCTCGGCAGGCTCAGCCGAAGAAGCAGCCGGTTCACCCGAAGAGGCGGCCGGTTCACCCGTGGAGCCGCTGCAGGCGCCCATAGAAAGAGCCAGGGACAGGATGAGGAAAATTACTGCAAACTTTTTCATGAACGCGCACCTCCCGCGAATCTGCCGACGATACAGCATATGACAAACGCAAGCACGTCAACGGCCACAATGGTCGAACCGACCGGCGTGCCCGCCAGGATGGACAGGACGATCCCCGAAGCCGCGCAGGCCACCGACAGCGCCGCCGAGCAGATCGTGACCGAGCGGAAGCTGCGGAACAGCCGCATGGCGGACAGCGCCGGGAAGATGACGAGCGCGGAGATCAGCAGCGACCCCACCAGATTCATGGCGAGGACGATGATGACCGCTACCACGACCGCGATCAGCAGGTTGTAGCGATCCGCCTTCGTGCCCGTCGCCTTGGCGAAATCCTCGTCGAACGTGACCGCAAAGATCTTGTTGTAGAACAGGACGAAGATGATGACCACGGCGATGGACAGGACAACGGACAGCGCCACCTCCCGCGGCGTGAGCGTCAGGATGGACGTCGAGCCGAACAGCGTGCTGCAGACGTCCCCGGACAGATTCGAGGACGTCGAAAAGACATTCATGATGAGATAGCCGAACGCCAGCGCGCCGACAGAGATCATCGCGACGGCCGCGTCGCCCTTGATCTTCGTATGGCTGCCGGTCCTCAGGAGCAGCACGGCGCACAGGATCGTGCCCGGCAGCACCAGGAGCATTTCATTCGACAGGTTCAGAACCGTGGCGATGGTCATCACGCCGAACGCCACGTGCGAAAGGCCGTCACCGATGAAGGAGAAGCGCTTCAGCACGAGCGTGACCCCGAACAGCGACGAACAGAGCGCGATGAGCACGCCCACGATGAGCGCGTAGCGCACGAACGGATACTGCCAGTACATGGCCAGTTTGTCTAGCATGCCGCTTCACCTCCCTTCTGACGGTCCAGGAAGAGCCTGCCGGCTTCGCTCGCCAGATAAGCGTCCTTCGTCCCGTAAAAGATCTCGGACCCTATGTGCAGGATGTGGCTCGCGTACTTCACCGCCGCGGCGATGTCGTGGGAGACCATGATGATCGAAAGCCCTGCCCGGTTCAGCTGCGCGATCAGGGCGTACATCTCCGCCGTGACCTTCGGGTCCAGCCCCGAGACGGGTTCATCCAGGAGCAGGACGCGCTTCGTGGCGCACAACGCCCGCGCGAGGAGCACTCTCTGCTGCTGCCCCCCGGAAAGGTCCCGGTAGCAGCGGTCCGCCAGGGATGCGATCCCCATGCGTTCCATGTTTTCCTGCGCGAGCTGTTTATCCTCCCGGCTATAGAACGGCCGCAGGCCGCAGCGTCCCTGACAGCCGGACAGGACGATCTCCCGCACGGAGGCGGGGAAATCCTTCTGCGCCGCGGTCTGCTGCGGGAGGTAGCCGATCTCGTTCCGCCTGAGCCCGCCGCCGAACGAAACGCGCCCGGCAAGCGGCTCCCGGAGGCCCAGAAGGGTACGCATCAGCGTCGTCTTGCCGGAGCCGTTCTCGCCGATGATGCAGAGATAGTCGCCGGCGTTTACCGTGAATGAAAGATGTTCGAGGATGGCGTGTCCCTCGTACCCGAGGGACAGGTCCTCCGCTTTGATCAGCTCCATCAGGGGGCCTCCGTTCCGAGG
>JAIKZT010000062.1 GCA_024682015.1 Clostridia bacterium | reverse complement strand
TAAACTTTGAATGTCATCTTGCATGACGTAACCTCCTATGTTTTCGTTATTGTGGTTGTCAGGCCACTTTCAGCCTAACATAGGAGGTTATATTTCTTAAACTAAAGTTTTTTTACTGACCCCCAGTTGAACTGGGGGTTTTATTGACGCTTAAGCGCCAACACAAATGGATCCCGCCCGGAAACCGGATGGGATCCATTTTCATATTCTTTTTCGCGCTTTTACGCCATGCGCAACGCGACTTCGAGGGCAACTTCCATCATGTCGTGGAACGTGTTCTGGCGTTCCTCGGCCGTCGTAGCCTCGCCCGTGAGGATGTGGTCGGAGATCGTGCAGATCGCCAGGGCCTTCTTGCCCGCTCTGGCCGCGTTCATGTACAGGGCCGCGGCTTCCATCTCGACCGCCAGCGCGCCGAGGTTGACAAACGGCTGGTTATAGGACGGGTCATCGTTGTAGAAAATGTCCGAGGAGATCAGGTTGCCCGCCTTGTAGCGCAGCTTCCGCTCTTCGCAGATCTCCGCCGCGCACTTCAGCAGATCCCAGCTGGCGATGGGCGCGAAGTGGCCGTGCACGCCGAAATTGTCCTGCATGGAAGACGACGTGCAGGCGCCCTGGCCGAGCACGATGTCGCGCAGTTTCAGCTCCATGGAGACCGCGCCGGCAGATCCGATGCGCAGGATGTTCTCCACCCCGTAGAAGTTAAACAGCTCGTAGCTGTAGATGGCCATGGAGGGCATGCCCATGCCGCTGGCCATGACGCTCACGGGAACGCCCTTGTACGTCCCGGTATATCCCTGGATGCCGCGCACGTTGTTCACGAGCTTGGGGTCTTCCAGGTAGGTCTCGGCGATGAATTTTGCCCGCAGGGGGTCGCCGGGCATCAGGACGGTCTTTGCAAATGCGCCCTTTTCCGCGCTGTTATGAGGTGTGGCCATGGGAATCACGCTCCTTTTTCATGTTGATTTTGATTCAGCGATTTATTCGTTGATTTTATTATACGCTAACCTCGCGCAAAATGTAACAGTACTGCAACACAAACTCTGTTGACATCCCTCCCCGCAGGGGGTACACTGCCCTTAAGAGTTTGGGCAAGCGCTGGCACGCAACACAAGAAGGCTTGCTCCGCACCGGCCGCCCGCGGCGGCTCACCAAAGGAGAAGATAATTCCGAGATGGTCAAAATCCCATACTTCAGGGCCGAGGCGGGCTTCAGGAACCCCGCCGGCGCGGTGGCTTGTGTTAGCCCCGCCAAGCTCCATCCGGCCCGGGTGCAGCATACGAGAGGAATTTCAGGCACGGAAAGCGATTTCCGGGCTTTTTTGTACGTATAAAGAGGTGAACGCATGATCGAGATCAAACACTTACGCAAAGAATACGAGGACACGACGCCCCTGAAGGATGTCAACGCCGTCATCAACAGCGGCGACATCATCGCGGTCATCGGGCCCTCCGGCACCGGCAAGTCCACACTGCTGCGCTGCATCAACATGCTGGAGACCCCCACGTCCGGCGAGATCATCGTCGACGGGCAGGTCATCAACGACGGCAAGTGTGACCTCAACGAAGTCCGCAAGAAGATGGGCATGGTCTTCCAGTCCTTCAACCTGTTCGGCCACCTCACCGTCATCGAGAACATCATGAACCCACAGATCACCCTGCTCGGCCGCAGCCGCCAGGAGGCCTACGACAAGGCCATGGACCTGCTGTCGAAGGTCGGTCTGTCAGCCAAGGCGCTCGCTTACCCCGACGAGCTTTCGGGGGGTCAGCAGCAGCGTATCGCCATCGCGCGGACGCTGGCCATGGACCCGGAGATCATCCTGTTCGACGAGCCCACCTCCGCGCTTGACCCGTCCATGATCGGCGAAGTCCAGTCCATCATCCGCATGATCGCCAAGACCGGCCGCACGATGATGATCGTCACCCACGAGATGGATTTCGCAAAGAAGATCTCCAACCGCGTCTGGTACATGGACGAGGGCGGCATCTACGAGGAAGGCACGCCCAAGCAGATCTTCGAGAATCCGCAGCAGTACAACACCCGCAAGTTCATCCAGCGGCTGTCCACGCTCAGCTACCGCATCGAGAGCACCGAGTTCGACTTCGAGCCGGTCATCGACGAACTGCAGGAATACGCGGAGAAGCTGCTGATCGAAAACGAGAGAACGTCCAAGCTGCAGCTCGCGCTCGAAGAGATCTGCGTCAACAACCTGTTCGCCCTGGAAACGGAGCCCAACATCTTCATGCAGATCGACTACTCCGAAAAGAGCGACGTGCTGTCGCTGGAGCTGAAATACGCCGGCGAGCACTTTGACCCGCGCGATTCGGACAACGCGCTGTTCAACGCCATCCTGGCCGAGCCCACGACGACGCTCGTGGACGAAGCCATCATCAATTCCCCGAAATGGTACAACAATCACACGAAGATCAGCTTCAGATGGGAGGATCAGTAGCCATGAAAAAGAACGTAAGAAGATTTTCCTCCCTCCTGCTGGCGCTGGCCATCGCGGCCGGCTGCCTGCTGGCCTTCCCTGCTGCGGCCTTCGCGGAGCAGGCGCCGACGAAGAACGGCATCACCTCCATCGAAGAACTGAACGGCAAGAACCTGGGCGTCCAGACGGGCGTGCTGTACGAGGACCACATCAAGGACGACCTCGAAGGCGAGACCTGGTACTACTACAAGATGCCCAACGACATGATCCCCGCGCTGGAATCCAACAAGATCGTCGCCTACCTCATCGAGGAAGTCGGCTTCTACGCCCAGCGCTATGAGCACCCCGAACTCGTGCGCCTCGAGGAACCGGTCGGCGTGTCCGACTTCGCGGTCATCGTGGGCAACAATGACAAGCAGGCCACCCTGTTCGCCCAGCTGCAGGAGTTCATCGCGGACGGCCGCGAGAACGGCTGGCTGGATCAGCTGTATGATTATTGGGTCATCCACTGGAACCCGAACACCTGCGTCATCGAGACCGTGCCCGAAACGACCGGTGAAAACGGCACCGTGCACATCGCCATCGAAGGCGGCTACGAGCCGTTCTCCTTCGAGAGCAACGGCGCCTTCTCCGGCTACGACGTGGAATTCATGATGAACTTCTGCGCCAAGTACGGATACAGCTGGGAGTTCCACGCCATGGAGTTCGACTCCATCGCGCCGGCCGTCATCGCGGGCAAATACGACTTCGGCATGAACATCGTCGTGGACGAGGAGCGCGCCGAGGCCTCCGTGCTGACCGACCCGTACTACTCCTGCGACATCGTGTTCGTCCTGGAAGGCGAGACCGATGGCGAGCCGCACTTCCTCGACGGCATCAAGGAGAGCTTCTACAAGACCTTCGTGAAGGAGGATCGCTGGAAGCTGTTCGCCCAGGGCATCGGCACCACGCTGCTCATCACGATCTGCTCCGTGGCGTTCGGCACGATCTTCGGCTTCCTCACCTACATGGGCTGCCGCCACGGCAACAAGCTGGCGAACCGCGCCATGAACGCCTTCGGCGGCTTCATCCACGGCATCCCGACGGTCGTGTTCCTGATGATCCTCTCGTTCGTCATCTTCGCGAACAGCTCGCACATCACGGCGATCTCGATCCTCGGCTTTACGCTGATCTTCGGCTGCAGCATGTTCGACATGCTGAAAGTGGGCAATGACGCGGTCCACCGCGGCCAGGCGGAAGCGGCGAAGGCGCTGGGCTACAGCGATACGCAGAGCTTCTTCCGCATCCTGCTGCCGCAGGCCGCGCGGCACTTCCTGCCGATCTACAACAACGACGTCATCTCCCTGATCAAGGAAACGTCCGTCGTCGGCTACATCGCCGTCATGGACCTCACGAAGATGGGCGACCTCGTCCGCAGCCGCACCTACCAGGCGTTCTTCTCGCTGATCGCAGTGGCGATCGTCTACTTCATCCTGGAGTGGGCGCTCGTCTCCCTCGTGACCCGCGTCCAGATCAAGATCGACCCGAAGCGCCGCTCCAAGGCCAAGATCCTCGAAGGCATTCAGGAGATCGAGTAAGGCCGCGCTCCGACATTCCCTGAGCTTGTCGAAGGGAACAATCAACATAACACGAACGGCCTCCCGCCATCGGGAGGCCGTCTTTTCGTATTTCAGGATCAACTTCTTTGCGTCTTACCGGGCTTGCGCAGTGGATTGTTAAACATTTCAGGCAATCCGCTGATTTGCTTAACAGTATTTTAACAAGCGCCTCTATCCCTCCGCGCCATTTGTTAAGTATTCGGCCTAAAACCCCAAAATGCTTAACAATGTATAACCTTCTCTATGTTCCCTGGCATCCCAGACCGATGCAAGCGGCCTGTATCCACGCCAATTCTCCAAGAAAATGTTAAACATTTCCACCTAAAGATCGAAATGTTTAACAATCAGCTGTGCGGGGTCA
>JAIKZT010000059.1 GCA_024682015.1 Clostridia bacterium | reverse complement strand
TCTTCCCGATCGGCGCAGTGAAACGGACGTCCGGCTTATACGGATCCCTGATCCACTCCGTGCGGTACTCGCCGCTGGCGTATTTGTCCCCAAAGGCAATTGTGAACATTTATTCCTCCTGAAAGATGTCAAGAAATATCCACTTAGGCTATCTCGGTTAATGATGAGATATCGAAACTATTTTAGTTTTATCTCGCTTCCGTTCCGCCGACAAAAGGTGAGATTATTTTTATAGCGAGGTAACATTGCACGCTTCCGCTCCGCCGAGAAAGGGTGAGATGAACCCCAGATAATTGTACATAAATAGCAGCCTTCAGAGTTCCTGGGGGTTGCTTGTTTTATATAAGATGGGGCGGGTGCCGGCTTCGACAGGATACAGGTGAATAAAAAAAGGCTCGCAATGGAGCCTTGGAAAGTGAAAATGAGAGAAAACTACTCGTCTTCTTTTGCGGGTTGTTTGTAGGGAATCAGATAGGCCTTGTCAAGGCCGGCCATTATCTGTGCGCGCATCACGTCGAAGATCTGATCGGCCTCTGTGAGAGGTGTTGGGTGTTTGATCAAGACCTGGTTAAATTCGCCGTTGTCTAAAAGCTGCGCGGTTTCGAACGCGAGGTTGTAGTACGCACCATTTATGAAGTGCTCAACGAGTAGGTAGAGCGGGAGGTTGTCTATATCCGCAAGGTCAGGGAACTTGTCTGTGATTTCAGGGTGGAGCATCACGCAGACCTTGCATATCGTACGAAAGTCAAGCGCTGCATTGCCTGATGCCTCGCTGGGATCGAACTTTACTTCGTCGAAAGAGGTGCTAAAGAAAAAGCCTTTCGGAGTATACTCAGGACGGTCGACTTTCTCAAGTTTTGTATCACCGTAGAGCATTTTAAGGCGAAGCATAGTAGGGAATCTGTTTTCTGCATTTCGTCATAGGTTGCCTCCTTCAGATTTGCGCTATTTTACCACGAAAGGCCATCTCACTAATAGGGGGGTAAATTGAGGGCATGGAAAATGTTGTCAATATCTCACTTTTCATAAATATTCCCAAGGGATCAGGTGGTCGTTCAGAAAAAATAATCTCACCATTAAACGAAATAGCCATGAAAAATAATGCTTGCAAGGAGCGCGCCTCGCGTGTATAATACATGAGGTTGCGCTCCTTTTTGCGTGACGATATTTTATTTCGCACATCCCCGATGGTCTGCCTTCGGTGCCCGCAAGGGTTTTTGGCAGGAGCGAGGGGGTGGAAGTTTAACCGGGAGGTAAACAAATGTCAGTAATTTCTATGAAGCAGCTGCTGGAAGCAGGCGTCCACTTCGGTCACCAGACCAGGAGATGGAACCCGAAGATGGCTCCGTACATCTTCGCCGAGAGAAACGGGATCTTCATCATCGACCTGTCCAAGACGGTCCACAAGATGGATGACGCCTACGAATTCGTAAAGAGCGTCTCCGCAGAAGGCAGACCCGTTCTGTTCGTCGGCACCAAGAAGCAGGCTCAGGCCGCCATCAAGGACGAGGCCGAGAGATGCGGACAGTTCTACGTCAACGAGAGATGGCTGGGCGGCATGCTCACCAACTACAAGACCATCTCCACGAGAATCAAGAGACTGGCTGAGATCAAGGAAATGGAAGCGAACGGCACGTTCGATCTGCTCTCCAAGAAGGAAGTCCAGACCCTGCGCAAGGAACTGGAAAAGCTCGAAAAGTATCTGGACGGCATCAAGGACATGCACGGCATGCCCGGCGCGGTCTTCGTGGTCGACCCGAAGAAGGAACGCATCGCTGTGAAGGAAGCCAGAGTTCTGGGCATTCCCATCGTCGGCATGTGCGACACGAACTGCGATCCGGATGACCTGGACTACGTCATCCCCGCGAACGACGACGCGATCCGCGCGGTCAAGCTGATCGCCGGCAAGATCGCCGACGCCGTCATCGAAGGCAAGCAGGGCGAATCTTTCGCGGAAGCTCCGGCTGAGGAAGCTTCTCCCGCCGAAGAGGAGACCCCCGCGCAGGCCGAAGAAGTTAAAGTCGAAGAGTAATCATGAAGAGTAATCATAAGGAGAAATACCATGGCAGCAGTTACAGCAGCACTCGTTAAGGAACTCCGCGACGCCACCGGCGCCGGCATGATGGATTGCAAGAAGGCCCTCGTCGCCACCGACGGCGATATGGACAAGGCAGTCGACTATCTGAGAGAGAACGGCCTCGCGAAGGCCGCCAAGAAGTCCGGCCGCATCGCCTCCGAAGGCCTTGTGCGCATGGCGTTCGCAGCGGACGGCACCGCCGCTTCCGCCGTGGAAGTCAACTCCGAGACCGACTTCGTCGCCAAGAACGAAGAGTTCGTCGAATTCGTCGAAAAGCTCGCCGACATCGCGCTCGCGGCCGACAAGGCCTGCGCCGAGTGCTTGAAGGATATGGCTTACGGCGAAGAAGGCACCGTTGCCGAGGTCCTCACCGCCAAGATCGCGAAGATCGGCGAGAACATGAACCTCCGCAGAGCCGTCAAGTGCAATACGCCGGGCGTCAAGTACGTCGGTTATTCCCACGGCGGCGGCCGCATCGGCGTTATCATCGGCCTGAAGACCGACGCATCCGTTGAAGAAGTTACCGTCTGCGGCAAGGACGTGGCCATGCAGGCCGCTTCCATGCGCCCGCTCTACGTGGACGAAGCAGGCGTCGATCCCGAGTATCTGGCGCACGAGAAGGAAGTCATCCTCGCGCAGGCCATGAACGAGAACAACGAACTGCCCGAAAACAAGAGAAAGCCCCAGGCCATCATCGAGAAGATGATCACCGGCCGCGTCAAGAAGTCCCTGAAGGAAGTCTGCCTCGTGGATCAGGCCTTCGTAAAGGATTCCAACATGACGGTCGGCGAGTACGTCGCTTCCTGCGCCAAGGCGCTCGGCAAGCCCATCCAGGTCGTCGAGATGGTCCGCTACGAAGTGGGCGAAGGCCTCGAAAAGAAGGTCGAGAACTTCGCGGAAGAAGTCGCCAAGCAGATGCAGGCGTAATTCGGAAAAGAAAAGACTGAACCTCACAGACCCCCGGCAAAGGCGCCGGGGGTCTGCTTTTACGCGATATTTATTCTTTTTGTATCTTTTCAGCCGAAATGAGTATATAATGGTGGTACAGAATAAAGAGCTTTGCTCGATTTTAGAAAGGTGTCTTACTATGAACGACAAGCAGAAACTCCTGCAGGCCGCATTCGACATGGCGCTGCAGACGACCATCGTTAAAGAAAACCAGACTGATAATGCCGACCCGGACATCAAGGCCGCCATGATCGATTATATCCTCTTCGCCGCCGTCGGCCTCAACAGCGAACAGATCTCTGAGTTCATCAAGGATCAGACGGACATGGAGGACGTCTACCTGAAGGAATCCTTCGAAAAGGCTGCCGAGGACAAGGATGCCAAGACTGTCGAAGAGATCCGCTCCCACATCCAGGACGAAATGGAGGACTACTTCAAGATGAAGCAGGCCAACATCCGCAAGAGAAGGATCGAGATCTACGTCAACAACCAGATCGAAGAAGCAAGACGCAAGGATCAGGAAGAAAAGTAAGGCAGAAACCTGCCCGCGCATGAAAAGGCTCCCGGCGGATGCGCCGGGAGTTTTTCTGTGGCGCCGCTTATGGTATAATGGCAGGGTAAACGGCACATTTCGTTCAAAGGAGGCCAGGATGAAACTTTCTGTCATATACGATTCAAAGACGGGTAACACGAAGCAGTGCGCCGAGTGGATCGTTTCGGGCATGACCCGCATCGAAGGCGTGGAGGCGAAGACGTTTTCCGTCCATGGCGTTGACGAGGAATTCGTGAAGGGATCGGCAGGCGTCGTCATCGGCAGCCCTTCGTATTACGCCCTCATGACGGCGGACATGCGCACCTGGCTGCTGGAAGGCGCGCCGAAACTGAAGCTCGGCGGCAAGCTGGGCGGAGCGTTCGCGACGGTGCAGTATACGCACGGCGGCGGCGACCTGGTCGTGCAGTCCATCCTGACGAACCTCATCACCATCGGCATGCTCTGCTATTCGGGCGGCGGCGCCTTTGGCGATCCGTGCATTCACCTCGGCCCCGTAGCGGTCAACCACAACATCGAAAAGGCCTGCTTGGAGGATTTCAGGGATAACTTCGAGATCTTCGGCGAGCGCTTCGCGCGCAAGGCCATGGAGCTGTTCGGATAGGGAGAGCGTTCTCTGAAGATTCGAAGCAACCCGGGGGAAAAGGACGCTCCCTGAACCTTTCGAAGGGTGCGTTCGGGAGCATGATGTTATGAACCAGGATATACAGAAAAAACTCAAAAACCTGCCCAAAGCGGATGTGGTCATGGAATTACCCCTCCTGCGGGAGTTATCGGCCTCTACGGGCCGAAAAACGGCCTTGGAAGCGGTAAGAAAAGCCGTGGATGAGATGCGCTATGCGCTGCTGAACGGAGAAGAGGCGGACGTCAGTCCCGAAGCCGCCGCAGCCAGAGCCGCGGTCATCCTCGAGGAGACGGATCAGCCCTCGCTGCGGCCCGTCATCAACGCTACGGGCATCATCCTGCACACGAATCTGGGCAGGGCGAGGCTCGCGAAGAGCGCGGCCGAAAAAGCGTCTCAGATCGCATGCTCGTATTCCACGCTGGAGTACGATCTGCAGAAGGGCGAGCGGGGAAGCCGCCACGACCACGTGGGAAGGCTCATCGCGCATGTCACCGGAGCGGAAGACGCCATGGTCGTCAACAACAACGCGGCCGCTACGCTGCTGTGCCTCGTGTCGCTGGCGTACCGCAAGGAGGTCATCGTTTCCAGAGGCGAACTCGTGGAGATCGGCGGGTCATTCCGCGTGCCAGAGATCATGGAGCAGGGCGGCACGGTCCTGAAGGAGATCGGCACGACGAACAAGACGCACCTGGCGGATTACGAGCGGGCGATCAGCCCCGATACGGCCGCGATCCTGAAGGTCCACCCGAGCAACTACCGGGTCATCGGCTTTACGGAGGACGTGCCCGCCGAAAAGCTGGCGCAGCTGGCGCACGGCCGGGGGCTGCCCCTCATCTACGACCTGGGCAGCGGCCTGCTGAAGGACCTGAGCAGCTGCGGCCTCGACGAACCCACGGCGCAGAAAGCCCTGGCTGCAGGAGCGGACGTCATCCTCTTCTCCGGGGACAAGCTGCTGGGAGG
>JAIKZT010000058.1 GCA_024682015.1 Clostridia bacterium | reverse complement strand
TCTCTCCCTCGCTTGCGGTGAATACTACGTCCTCCAGTTCCTCGGACTGCTGCAGCGCTGCCGCGCAGGCCAGTCCGTTTCCCAGGTCCACCGGCACCAGACTGGCTTGTGGGTGGTTCTTTGCCTGGGTCACCGCCGCGTAGGCCAGTTCCTCGTCCAGAACGCAAAAGCGGACAAGGCCCAGCGAAAGCCCTTCGCCGCAGAATTTCATGTACGCCTCTTTTCGCACCCAGATCTGCAGGAATTCCTCCCGCCACTCGCTGCTGCCCTCGGACAGAGCGTTCAAATACTGCTGCTCCAGCGGATGTAGCTTTTTCACGACCGCCTCGGATATGCTGCGGCTTTTCTCTTCGATGTCCAGGCCGCAGGGGCTGCTGCAGACGAGCATCACCCACCAGTTTTTCGTATCGCTGATGGACAGATGGCAGCTTCCTTCCGCGTCCACGGGGCGGCCGGACGGGTCGTGATCCAGCGAGATGCCGGCGGCCTCCCGCGCCAGCTGCACGCTCGTGTACTTCCTTCCCTTTTTCTTTTTCACGCAGTAGATCTTCATAGCCATAGTATACAGATATTTCCAACACTTGTCAAAGGGAAATGCGCGTGCTATAATACTATCGCACACTAAAGTATTATTGCGAAAAATCACCGTCGGAGGTGTCCCATGTACGAATCCAAATTCAAATGTCAGGCCAACGACGACCTGTTCGCGGCCATCCTGGACCTGCGGGACGAGGAGGAATGCTACCGCTTTTTCGAGGACATCATGACGATCAAGGAGCTGCAGTCCATCGCCCAGCGCTGGGAAGTGGCCCGCATGCTCGCGTCCGGCCAGACCTACGGCGAGATCGAAGCGGCAACGAAAGCCTCAGCGGCGACCATCAGCCGGGTCAACAAGTGCCTGCAATACGGCGCCGGCGGCTATACGGCCGTGCTGAAACGGATGAAGGAGCAGGAAAGCGAATAAACCCCTTCAGCCTGTCCCGCGAAGCCGCATCCATCAGCCGATTACAAAAGGCAGACATGTGCTCCATGCATGTCTGCCTTCGTCTTGCCAAACGCCCCCTGCGGGCGTTTTTTAGGCGCGCTGTATTCCGCCGCTACTTGCCCTGCCAGACAACGACCTGCGGGAACGGGATCTCGATGCCCGCTTCGTCGAGCGCGAGCTTCAGTTCCCGGTTCAGGGCGCGCCGCGCGTTGTAGATGTTCGCCTCGTCCACGTCGGCGATGACCCGCAGATCCACCGACGATTCGCCGAGCTCTTCGACGCCCATGTAGCGCGGCGGCTTAGGGAAGAGTTCCGGATACATGCCGGGCAGCCTTTCACACAGCGAGCGGATCACATCCTCCGCCTTGCGCAGGTCTGCTCCGTAGGCGATGCTCACGTTCGTGACCGCTACGGACGGCGCGTTGGAGAGGTTCGTCATGGTCCGGATGTTGGAGTTGTTGATGATGCGGATGTTGCCGCCGGCGTCCTCGATCTGCGTCGAAACGATGCCGATGGACTTGACCGTGCCGCGGAAACCCTCCACGCTGATGATGTCGCCCACGTAGAAGCGGCCTTCAAACAGGATGAAGAAGCCCGCGAACATGTCTTCGATCAGCGACTGTGCGCCGAAGCCTATGATCAGAGCCAGAATGCCGAGGCTCGCGATGACTGTCAGCACATCCGCGCCGAGAGCGCCGAGACCGAAGATCACGGCGAAGATCACCAGGACGTAGCGGATGACGTTCAGCACCAGGCCTTTGACGGTCTCCGCCCGATTTCCCTTAAATTTCAGTCTGGAAGCGATCCAGTACACGATCTGGTAAATGGCCCAGCAGCAGAGGATCACCAGCACGAGCGCTGCGAGGCGCATGAAATCGAAACCGCCGGTTGCGCTCCGCATGGGCAGAAATCCGCCGAAATACGTCTCGTTGAATAGTTTGACCGCCTCCTGCTGGGAGGGACTCAGGAAAAAGCACAGCTTCGGGACGTTCAGGATCAGCAGGATCAGCAGCAGGATGATGATCCCGACCAGTTTTCCGGGGCCCGGGCCCTTTTTCATCTGTTTCTTGTTCTCGTCCATGGGTCGCTCCTTTCTTTTAAGGTTCTTTTATGGGCCGCCTCGACAGCTCTTCGCCGCAGCGCGTGCAGTAGACGACTTCCTCGTAGAAGATGGCGGCAGCCGTATCGGCCCGTTCCCGCACCGGTTTGCCCGGATTGTGGCCCCGGGCGGCCGTCGTGTGATACGATCTGGACATCTCCATGCCGCAGCGCGTGCAGTAGGAAGCCAGTTCATAACTGCCATCCGACGTGCACGTCGCGGGGTCCTCGTTCTCCCGCTGCTCCGCGCCCGCGGCATGACCCGGCGCAGAGGCTATGACGGTCTTTCTCGAAAGCTCGGTCTTGCAGCGCGAGCAGTACACGACCTCATCGTACCGTCCGTCGGTAGTGCACGTCGCGGCGACTTCGCCCTCGCGCACGGCGGCTGCGGCGCTGTGGCCGGCTGCGGCCAGCGTAACGGTCTTGCGGGACAGTTCCTCGTGGCAGACGGAACAGTAGACCACGTCTTCCCGGGAGCCGGCGGTCGTGCATCCGGGCGCCCTGTAATGCTCTGCGACGGCCGCCGCAGGCACATGATCGGTCTTGGCCAGCACCTGAGGCGTTCTGGACAGTTCCTCACCGCAGACCGAACAGTAGACGACCTCCTCGCAGGAGCCTTCCGCCAGGCAGGTCGCGGCTGTTTCGTTCTCCTTGACCGCCTCCGCAGGCGTGTGGCCGGTCGGCTGGATGCTCTCCTTCTTCCGGGACAGTTCCACGCCGCAGTACACGCAGCTGGTGACGGCCTCCCGGAACCCCTCCTCCGTACAGTTAGGCTCCGTCTCGTTCTCGATCACGGCCTCGCCGGGCGTGTGCGGCTGGACCGCCACGGTTACGGGATCCCGCGAAATCTCCGCGCCGCAGACCGTACAATACACCACTTCGTCGTAGTACCCTGCCGCGCTGCAGGTCGCTTCGGTCTCGTTCTCCCGGACCGGATCCGCAGGCTGGTGACCAGCGGGAGGGGTCAGCAGTTCCTGTTTTGCGCCACAGTCCAGGCAGACGTACGCCGCAAACCCCGCGGTCGTGCAGCTCGCCTGCTGCAGACTGACCGGCTTTTCGGTGTCAAAGTGGTGGGGCCCGTTCGGGTCACCCTGCCAGACAGCCCAGAACGCCCGGGCGGAAGGTTCACTCTGCTGCGGGATGGCTGGCCGCTGAGCCGCTTCGATTTGCTGCGCCAGTTTCTCCGACGTCTTGCCCATGCCGCTGCCGTGGGAAGCGGCGAGCGCTGCAATCAAAAGGAGGGCGCAGACAACCGCGCTTCCGCCCCGGAAGGCGGAAACGATCCATTGTCCAAGCCCTCGCCGGTCTCTGCCGGGGTTTCCCGCGCCGGAAGGTTTCCCTTCCAGCGGCGGATACTCCGGCGGATTGCCGAGTTCCTCATTCAGGACGTTGTACTCCGGATACGCGATGATCTCCGTTTCGTCCCGGTATTCAATTCGTCCGGAAGATCTGTCAGACATAGTATCTCCGGCCCCTCCCCAATTCTGTTATATCAAAAATACTTTAATCCGTCAAAGAAAAAAACACCCTTGCGGGTGTTTTCATTAAAATGAGACAGGGTGACGGTTCCTTGTCCCACTATGCGGGACTGTTTCCCACCAGGATCCGCAGCGTCTGCAGCAGATTCTGGTGCTTCACCTGTGACGCCTCGAAGTGGGTCAGCTTACAGATCGTCTGCAGGATAGGCCCGCAGCAGATGACGCTGATGATCGTCCCCAGCCCGACCTGGCCGCCAAGGATCCAGCCGATGCCGGTAACGACCGCCCACATCAGGATGTTCAGCGTGCCGATGGACAGCTTCGGAAAGCGCTTGCACAGCGCCACGAGAAGCGTGTCCCGCGGGCCGCAGCCCAGAGCTCTCGCCATGTAGATCCGCATGGCCGAGCTCATGATGGTCAGCCCTGCAAACAGGCACAGCAGGCTCTGCCAAAGCACCGTGCGCGCGGGAAGCAGGTTCACCGCGTTGCACAGGTCGACGGTCTTGCCCACGAGGAAGGCGTCCATGACCATGCCGAGGCCGATCGGTTCTTTCAGCATCACATCGATGGCCAGCACGACGAAGGAGATCATCATCAGCACGTTGCCATACTGGATGCCCGTGCGGCGCGAAATGCCCTGGTTCAGCACGTCCCACGGCGCAACGCCGATGTTGGCCTGAATGGTAAGGTACACGCCAACGCCGAAGAGACACAGCCCGGCCGCCGCGACAAGGGCATTTTTCAGGATCTCACCCCTGGTTTTGTTCAGATTCGTGTAATCCTTCATTCGACTTTCTGCTCTCCCCGCGCGCTGCGGTGGATCGCCTTGCCGATCTCAAACACCGGGATGGTCGTAAGCGCCAGGCCGATGGAGATGAACAGTTCCTTCGTCTGGAACGTGCCCGGATCGATGTCGAACACCTGCTGCAGGCCCGGCAGGTAGACCGCCAGGAGGGTCATCAGCGTGGTCACGAAGAATGCGCCGAACAGCCACCAGTTCATGTTCTTGAACATCTCCTTCGAGAGGATGGAGCCCTTGCGGGAGCGCATGTTAACCGCGCACATCATCTCGGCGAAGTTCATGGTCAGGAAAGCCATGGCCATGGCATTCACGCAGATCGCGCCGGAGAAGACACCGGACAGCGAACCGAACTCCAGATAGTAACCGATGAAGTACGCGCCGAGTTCGATCGCGGCCAGGTAGATGCCCTGCCAGACCATGTCGATGCCGGCGCCGCCGGAGAAGATGCCGTCCGTGGACGCACGGGGTTTCTGCCGCATCAGGTTGCCTTCCGCCTTCTCCATGCCCAGCGCGAGGCCCGGCAGGGAGTCCGTCACCATGTTGATCCACAGCAGATGAACGGGCGTCAGGATCGTAAAGTGCAGCAGCGTGGACAGGAACATGACGATGACCTCGGACATGTTCGTAGACAGCTGGAACTGGATGACCTTGCACACGTTCTCGTAGATCTTGCGGCCTTCCTCGACCGCGTTCACGATCGTCGCGAAGTTGTCGTCCGCGAGCACCATGTCCGCGGCGCCCTTCGTAACGTCCGTGCCGGTGATGCCCATGCCGATGCCGATGTCCGCAGCCTTGATGGACGGAGCGTCGTTCACGCCGTCGCCCGTCATGGCGGTGACCATGCCAAGAGCCCTCCAGGTCTTGACGATGCGCACCTTGTGTTCGGGCTGCACGCGCGCGTAGACCGAGTATTTGGGCACTTCGGTCAGCAGCTCCTCGTCGGAGAACTTGTCGAGCTGCGCGCCTTCGATAGCCTGGGACTCGTCCGTGATGATTCCCAGATCCCTGCCGATAGCCACGGCGGTATCCTTGTGGTCGCCGGTGATCATAACCGGACGGATGCCCGCCTGGCGGCACTCCTCGATGGCCTCGTAGACCTCGGGACGGCACGGGTCGATCATGCCCAGGCAGCCGATGAAGACCATGCCCTGCTCCAGCGTCTCTGCCTCAAAGTCAGGGGGCATGGTGAAGTGCGGTTTATACGCCGCGCCGAGCACGCGCAGCGCGCGATCCGCGAACTGCTTGCAGATCTGGCGGACCTGCTTTTTATATTCTTCCGTAATGGGGATGGCCTTGCCGTCTCTCCAGACGAAATCGCAGCGATCCAGCACGATCTCCGTCGCGCCCTTCGTATACTGATAGATGCGGTCACCTTCCTGATGGACGGTTGACATCATCTTGCGCATGGAATCGAACGGCGCCTCGCCGACGCGCGGGAACTTCTCATCCAACTCGTCCTTGTAGATCTTGAGATCGTGGGCGTGGTTGACGAGGGCGGCTTCGGTAGGCTCACCCGTCGCCTCGTGCATGCCGAGGCTGCGCTTGGCGTCGGAACAGCAAGCCATGGCCTTAGCCAGAAGCAGCGGGTCGTCCGTAAAGCTGTCGACGACCGTCATGCGGTTCTGCGTGAGCGTTCCGGTCTTATCCGAGCAGATGATCTGCGTGCAGCCGAGCGTTTCGACGGCGGTGAGCTTGCGGATGAGCGCCTGCCGCTTGGACATGGCCGTTACGCCGATGGACAGGATGATGGTGACGACGGCGGGCAGACCTTCGGGGATGGCAGCGACTGCCAGCGCGATGGCCGCGATGAACGTCTTCAGGCCGGCGCTGCCCAACAGCTTCCAGGAAAACGGGTCGCGGCTGAGGACGACGGCTTCGATGAGGCCTACGGCGAACACGACGACGCAGATGCCAAGCACCAGCTTTGTGAGGAACTTCGACAGTTCCGCCATTTTCTTCTGCATGGGGGTCTGCTCTTTTTCCGCCTCGGTAAGCGCTTCGGCGATCCGGCCCATTTCGGTATCCATGCCAGTGGCGGTGACCACGGCAGAGCCGCGGCCATACACGACGGTTGACCCGCTGTACAGCATGTTCTTGCGGTCGCCCAAGGGCACGTCTTCCCGGTCTTCCTTCAGCATCATCACATCGATGACCTTGGAGACCGGCACGGATTCGCCGGTGAGGGCGGCTTCTTCGGCCTTCATGCTGTAGGATTCCAGGATGCGGCAGTCGGCCGGCACCGCGTCGCCTGCCTCGAAGACGACCACGTCGCCGACGACGATGTCTTCGCTCTTCAGGACGACCTGTTTGCCATCGCGCAGGACCTTGGACGTGGCCGCGGTCATCTGCATCAAAGCTTCCATGGCCGCCTCGGCTTTGCTCTCCTGCACGAGGCTCATGATGGTGTTGATGATGACCACCACCAGGATGACCACGACGTCGGCGAAATCGCCGAAGCTCGGTTTGCCGGCGTTCTCCAGCACCGTGACGACCGCCTGGATGGCCGCCGCCGCGATGAGCATGATGATCATCGGATCCGCAATGGAGTTGAGGAACTTGCGCCCCAGACTCTCCTTTTCCGGCTCTTTCAGCTTGTTCTTGCCGTTTTTCGCCAGGCGCTCTTCCGCCTGCTGCGTGGTCAGCCCTTCCGGGTTGCTCTCCACTTCCCGCAGGACCTCTTCAGCGCCCTCCATGTAAAATTTGCTCATTCAGTTTCCTCCCTGCAGTTACCGGTCCCCGGCTGCTTTTGGCGCTCGCTAAGCCCGCCTGCGCGGCCATGGGACTTTCAGGTATGCAAGCCATAAAAAAACAGACTTGCAACAAAACACTTGTTGTAAGTCTGGCTACCTTTACGGGCTTCGAACCAGCCGTTTTTCGCGGCGAGATTGTTGATTCGGAGCTTAAAGCTACTCCCTTGCCACAAAAGTATATGAGAAGCGCCTCTCAATGTCAAGGTGATTCTGGATGCTGGCCCGAGGTCAATGCTTCATCCATCTCATAAAAAACGCCCGAAAGCCTTCTTCCGGTCTTTCGAGCGGTTTTCTATTGTCGGTCGTGGGACAGGGCTCTTCGGCAGGCTCAGGAACCACCGTCCCCATGTCTCAATTATTTCACATACACTCTCGGCGGGCGGGCCAGGATGCGCGCGATGATCTCGTTCTTGTTCGTGCCGGCGAGCTGGGCGGCTTCTGGGATGGACATGGTATTGCCGGATCCGTCGCCGTAGATGATGGCCACGTCGCCTTCCTGCGCGTCGGGGCAATCCGTCAGGTCGATCATCAGCTGGTCCATGCAGAGCACGCCCACCGTGGGGCACTTTACGCCGCGGACCGTCAGATACCCTTTGTCGCGCATGTTGCGGGGATAGCCGTCCGCGTAACCCACGGGCACGGTGCCCACCCGCGTGTCGCGGGGCGCGCGCCACAGGTAGTCGTAGGAAACGCCCTCCCCTGCCTTGATCTCGTGGATCTGCGAGATGCGGCTTTCCATGGACATGCACTGCTCCACGTCCAGCGTCGCCTTGTGGAACCCCAGCAGGCCGAAGACCAGGGCGCCGGGCCGCACCATGTTCAGGCGGTACTGCGGGTAGTCGCCCAGCGAGATGGAGTCGTCGATGTGCTTATAGCGCAGCGAGACCCCGCGGGCTTCCAGATAATCCACGCACTCCATGAACAGCCGGAACTGCGCCTCGTCCTCTTCCTCGCCCGCCAGCGCCAGATGCGAGAAGATGCCTTCCACGTCCAGACCCGGCAGCTGCGCCATGGCCAGCAATTCCTCCTTGTCCGCCGTACCCAGCCGGTGGAAGCCCGTGTCCACTTTCAGGTGGACTTTCGCCTTCATGCCCAGCGCCAGCGCCGCGTCGGAGAATGCCTTGGCCTGCGAGAGGTTCACCAGCGTCTGCGTGATGCGGTTTTCGATCGTGATCTCCGCCAGCCTCCCCGGCGTGAACCCCAGAACGAACAGCGGATAATCCGGATAGGCTTCCCGCAGTTCCATGGCCTCGTTCAGCGCGGCGACCGCCAGATAAGCCGCTCCGTGCTCCATCAGCGTCGGCGCGATGCCCACCGCCCCGCAGCCGTATCCGTTAGCCTTGATGACGGGCATGACGGCCACATCCGGCCCCACCATGCCGCGGATCTTATCCATGTTGCGGCCGATCTTTCCCAGGTCGACCTTCAAGATCGTATCTCTCAAAAGTTCCATGCTACGCCCCCAGCAGCTCCAGCGCCGCCATCACTTCCATCAGAATGCCCGTCTTCATGGCTTCTTCGTCCGGGCAGAAACGCTCGTTGTGCAGCGCCTGCGGCGCGCCGCTCCAGCCTTCGGGCGTCGTGCCGAGGTTCATGTAGACTCCGTCGCAGTACTGCGTGAAATACGCGAAATCGTCCGCGCCCATGCTCGGCGCCTCCATGTAGTCGATGTGATCCTTGCCGACGAGGCCGATCGCCAGGTCTTCCATGATCTTCCCCAGTTCCTTGCTGTTCTCCAGGCTCGGATAGCCGTCCGTAAGCCGCACGATGGCCTTCGCGCCGAAGCCTGCCGCAACGCCTTCCGCCGTCTGGGTCACCAGCTGCTTGATCTGCGCCATGGTCTTCATGTCCATAGCCCGCAGGGTGCCCGTAAGGCGCGCGCTGCCAGCCACTACATTGTTGGCATTGCCCGCGTGGAACTGCCCCACGGTGACCACGCCCGGCTGCGTCGGCGCCAGGTTACGAGAGGTCACCGCCTGCAGGGCAGCGACCACGTGGCTGGCAGCCAGGATGGCATCCACGCCCCGGTCCGGATGGGCTCCGTGGCAGGCGATTCCTTCCACCGTAATGTCCAGGTCGCAGGTGGCTGCGTTCATCTTGCCAGGGCACATCTGGATGTAGCCTGTGGGAATGCCAGGCTCGACGTGGAACGAAATGACCGCGTTCACCGCCGGATCCTCCATGCACCCCGCCTTGATCATGTTCTCCGCGCCGCCGTCCGACTCTTCGTTAGGCTGGAAGAACAGCTTGACGTTTCCGCCGAAACGCTGGGGCATGGACGAGAGCACCATCGCCGTGCCCAGCAGCATGGCCGTGTGCATGTCGTGTCCGCAGGCGTGCATCACGCCCGGATTTTCACTGGCGTACGGCAGCCCTGTCTGCTCGGTGATGGGCAGTGCGTCGAAGTCCGCGCGGATGCCCAAACCGACATACTTGCCCGAAGGCGCGCTGCCGCGGCCGCAGACGGTCCCCACGACCGCTTTTTCCGGAGTGACCCTCCAGGCCACGCCCAGCTTCTCCAGCTCCTCGCTGATGCGCGCGCTCGTGCGCTCCTCGCGTCCGGAGAGTTCCGGATGCGCGTGCAGATCGCGGCGGAAGGCCACGACTGCCGGGAAGACCTCTTCGATCTTCTTCTCTACGATCTGTCTCAATTCTTCGTTCATAGTTCTCCCTCATATACCACAGCTGTTGGACCGGTCAGCCAGATGTCGCGCGACGGCGCGTATTTGCCGCCCTTTACGGTCACCTGCAGAAGGCCGCCTGGCACGTGCACCGGCGTATCCTCTCCAGACACCCGGCCCAGGCGGACCAGATCCGAAACCGTGCAGCCCGCCCCGGTGCCGCAGGCCAGCGTAAAGTCCTCCACGCCCCGCTCGTACGTCAGCAGGTTCACCCCGCCGTCTTCGCGCAGTTCACAGAAGTTCACGTTCGCACCGTTTGGGAAAAAGCGTCGCAGGTAGACCGCCAGCGGCCGAAGCGCCTCTCTGTCCATGCCCGAAAGCCCGGGAAGTTCCACGACCGCGTGGGGCAGCCCCGGCATGCCCATTTCCATGTAATCGCACAGGTACCGGTGACCCTCGAATTCCGTATACACGTTATCCTTGCGCACGGTGATGTCGTTCAGCCGCACGCGGTAGCGGACTTCATCCACGCGCTGGCCCGCCACGAGGCCGGAGACCGTTTTGATCCGGACGAGGCCGCCTTCGCAAAACCCACGCTCGCAGGCAAAGCGGCTGACGCAGCGCGCCCCATTGCCGCACATCTCGCCTTCGCTGCCGTCCGCGTTGAAGTATCGCATGTCCACGTCGGCATCGCTGCCCTCGTGCGCGTCCAGGAACATGATGCCGTCCGCGCCGACAGCGGTCCGCCGCGGGCACAGCCGCGCAGCGATGCTTCCCATGTCCTCTTCGGGGATGCGCTCCGTCCGATTATCCACGACGATAAAGTCGTTTCCGGCGCCATGCATTTTTGTAAATCTCATAAATACGCCTTTCCGCCTACTGGGGCAAAATGATCGTTGCCACCGTTCCCTCCCCGGGGGAGGAACGGATCGTCAGCCTGGCGCCGAGAGACAGGCGCAGGCGGTCCTGAACGTTTCGTATTCCGATGTGCGACCGGCCGTCTTTGCCGATCGGAACATTCATGTCGAACCCGGGTCCGTTATCTTCCACGGACACCTCCACCCGGTCCGCAAAGCGCCGGGTACGGATCGTGATGATCCCCGGGCTGCCGTCCGGCCTTTTGAGCCCATAACTGACCGCGTTCTCCACGAGCGGCTGCAGCGTCAGGGAGGGCAGGTTGAAATCGGTGCATTCCAGATCGAACGACACCTCCAGATCGTCTTCAAAGCGCAGTTTCTGCAGCTTGAGGAAGTGGCGGACGTGCGCCAGTTCCGTCTCAAAGGGAACCGGCCCCGTCTCGGATAGCGAATCCACGTTGTGGCGAAGGAAGGCGGAGAGGTCGTCCAGGGCCTCCTCGGCTTTCTTCGGATCCGTACTGCAGAGATAGCGAATCACCGTAAGCGCGTTGAACAGGAAATGAGGTTGGATCTGGGCGACGAGGATGTCCGCTTTCAGCCGTTCATTTTCCTGCTTCTGCCTTTCGAAAAGGTTCTCCTGATCAGCCTGGATGTAGAGGAACATGATGAGGGCGGAAACCGCGGAAGCCAAAATGATCACGTAGACGCCGTAATAGACCATCTGAACCAGCATGGCCGCCAGCGGGATCAGCAGATAGGCCGCAAACGCGTGCTGCTGCCGCTTTGTCAGCTTGCCCCGCCTCTTCCACAGAGTCACCGTATTCACGAGCATGATGATGGCCGGCGGGAACAGCAGTAGCGGATACAGCGGCCCTCTGTGATACTGGTTCATTTCATCGTAGTAATAGATGTCCTTCGAAAACTGCGTATAGACGAGCAGCGCGAAGTAGATCAGCCAGAGGCCGAATGCCAGGCGGTATGTGAAGGCCTTGCGCCAGTTCTGCTCCCCGCTGTAGTACAGCAGGAAGGCGGTAAGCATGACCATCAGCAGCGAGGAGAACATGGATTCGAGGAAAAGAGCCACGCGCGCGATCATCGCCCAGGGACCTCCGGACATCGCATAGCTCACGATCTCCAGTATGCTGACAGCCGAATAAGCGCTGAGGGTATAGAAAAACGTAAAGAAAAAAGACCGGGTGCGGCGCTGCATGTACCGTGACATATAGGTCTGAATGATCCCGAGCAGGCTGATCATCAGACCCGAGACTGTAACCGTATAATTGATCACATCCAACCTGGAAAACATCCGAAAACGCACCTCTTTTCAAAGATGATTGTACCAAAAGGGCTTTCGAAATGCAATGATCACGAAACCCCGGGCGGCAGCGAAGAACAAGGGAGGAATCCCGCCGAGGCCGTCCCTGACGATGCTGCCGTTCTCGCGCCGCGCATTTTCAGTCTCTGTTTCAGCCGATCTGGTGTACAATATTCCCGAAGGGACTGTTACCCTTGTGAACGAAGGTGAATCATATCATGAACTCATATCCTTTATCCTTTGACGAAAGCGGACGGATGATCCGAACAGGAAGAACCTGCCGCGCGGGACGGGGCATCGTCTGCGCTGGGCGCGGCGAAGCGGCTGTCATCGGCGCGCAGGTCTTAAAAGACGGTGGGAATGCCGTGGACGCCGCCGTGGCGACAGCCTTCGCGCTGGGCGTATGCGAGCCTAACGCGTCGGGCATCGGCGGCGGCGGATTCATGCTGTTGCGGGACGGCCGCACGGGCCGCAGCACGTTTATCGATTTCCGGGAAAAAGCGCCCGCCGCAGCGGATCCGTCCATGTTCGAGCGGATGCGCGCCGATTCGAACTACGATGTCCGAAAGCGCAACGTCTACGGCGGCATGGCAGCGGCCGTGCCGGGAGAGGTGGCAGGGCTCGCCTATGCCTTGCAGCGCTACGGCACCATGCCCCTGGAGAGGCTCATCCGGCCGGCAGTCCGGCTCGCGCGGGAAGGATTCGTGCTAAGCCCCAATCTGGCGGCCGACATCGCGGATCACGCGGAGCAGCTGAAGCGCTACGGAGACGGCTGGCGCGTCTATCTGAAGGATGGCCGGCCTTCGCCAGCCGGCAGCATCCTCCGCAATCCTGCGCTGGCGGATACGCTGGAAACCATCGCGGAAGGCGGGCCGGATGTCTTCTACCGGGGAGAGATCGCCGCGCGCATTCTGGCCGCTGCATCGCGGGACGGGGGCCGCATGACCCGTTCCGATCTGGAAAGTTTTTCCGTCCGTGAAAAAGAACCGGTGAGGGGCAGCTACCGGGGCTACGAGATCCTGTCCTCTCCGACTCCCTCCTCCGGGGGCACCCACATCGTGCAGATCCTGAACGTGCTGGAGAATTTCGACGTCGGCGCCCTCGAGGTGAACAGTCCCGCCTACATTCATCTGTTCTCCGAAGTCTTCAAGATGTGCTATGCGGACAGAGCCGCCTACATGGGCGATCCGGCCTTCACGGACGTGCCGCTGGAAGGCTTGCTGTCCAAGGCTTACGCGAAAGAGCTGGCCGGGCGGGTGGACGAGAAGCGTTCCCAGGCGCCCCGCTGCGGCGTGCCTCAGCAGTTTGAAAGCATCTCTACTACGCACTTTTCCGTCGCGGACAGCGAGGGCAACCTCGTGGCCTGCACGCGCACCATCAACCACTTCTTCGGGTCCTGCGTCATGCCGGAAGGCACGGGTTTCCTGCTGAACAACGAAATGGAGGACTTCAGCATCGACCCGGATTCGCCCAACGCCGTAGCCGGCGGAAAGGTACCGCTCTCCTGTATGTCGCCCACGTTCATCCTGAAGGACGGGCAGCCCATCGCCGTTTTGGGCTCTCCAGGAGCGATGCGCATCATCTCATCCGTGGTGCAGGTCATCTCCAAGTTGATCGACCACGGCATGGATCTGGAGAGCGCGGTCGCCTCGCCCCGGTTCGGGGACGATGTGACCGACACCATCATCTTCGAAAGCCGCATTCCGGAGGAGACCATCGAAACCCTGCAGGACATGGGCCACCGCACGAAGCGCTTTGAGGAATGGGATCGCGTCATGGGCGCGGTCAACGCTGTGAGCATCCTGCCGGACGGAACCCTCTTCGGCGCCGCAGACCCCCGCCGGGACGGCTTTGCCATCGGCGAGTAGCGGCCTGCAGAGCAGCCGATCCGCTTTTACACACGAATAAACCGCCGGCCCGAGCCGGCGGTTTTCGCTTTGTCTAAAGGATCAGAACAGTTTCTTGCCCTGCAGCAGCGTGCCGAGGAGCGAGGACAGGCTGTCCGTGGAGTTCTTCTTGCCGGAGCCGGAGGAAGAACCGCCCATCAGGCTGCCCGCAAGGCCCATCAGGGAGCCGATATCCATGCCGGTGCTCTGCTGCGTCGGCTTCGTCTGCGTGGATCCGCCGCCGAGGCCTAACAGGGAACCCAGATCCAGGCCGGAGTTCTGCTGCGTCGGCTGCGGCTTGGAAGAACCGCCGGACAGAGCGCTGGCCATGTTCATGATGTCGCCCAGATCCATGCCGGTATCCTGCGTCTTCTTGCCGGACGTGCTGTTCGTCTTGGCGGAAGAGGTCTTCTTGCCAGAGCCGGTCTTCTTGCCGGTTGTGGTGGAAGAGGTCGTCTTCTTGCCGGACGTCGTGGGCAGGGAACTCGCGTTGATGCCGGACAGACCCTGCAGCAGCGCCATCAGCTGTTCGCTCTCGCTCTGCTTCTGAGCCGCTGCGGCGGCTTCCGCTTCCGCCTGCGCCTTGGCCTGCGCCTCCGCCAGAGCCGCAGCCTGCTGCTTCTTCTTGGCCGCGGCCAGCGCCGTTAAGAGAGCGGGCGCCGCGATCGCCATGATCTTGCCCATCTGGGCGGCGGACAGACCGGACTGCTTAGCCAGCTGGGTCTGAGCCGCTTCCGTCTTGGAGGAACTGCCGTAGATGTGGTTGAGGATCTTGACCCCGTCATCCTCGTCCGCATACTTGATGAGGTGGACGATGTCCTCCTCGCTGAGGTTCTTCAGGTCGTGCTGGTTGAGCGCGCTCATGAGGCTGGTCGCGCCGCTCTGGGTGGACGCGTTGTGCGACATCTGCCCCAGCATGGAGGGCAGCGCGGACAGCAGAGCGGCCGTTACCTGATCGTTGCTCGCGTTTGTCTTGCCGGACAGCGCGTTGATGCTGGACGAAGAGCCGAGACCGCTGGCCAGCAGGTTCAAAAGATCCATGTTAGATGCCATAGTGTGTTTTCTCCTTTAACTGTTATGCTGAGTCAGGGGACGTTTCTCCTGACTCACCTGACTCTGACTCTCTTCTATTCGCCGGTTTTCTCTTCCGCTCCGTTCGCGCAGAAATCGCAGGGGTCCGTCCTGCCTTCCTCGAACGCCTGCTCGATCGTGCCATGGAACACTTCCTTGGAACGCAGCAGCGCCTGGCAATCCGGATCGAAGTGATAGGACTTGGAATATTTCGCCCAGTAGCATTCGCCGCCGTAGCCGAGCGCGTTCAGTTCCGCCTCGTCGAGGTCGTCGATCGTGACCGGGTTGTAGTCGATGGACAGTCCCACGGACGCCACGAGGCACAGGGCCGCCACGACGGTGAGGATCTTCTTGTACTTCGGATCCACGTCTTTGCTCGTCAGCAGGATGATGATGAACGGCGCGAACGCCAGAACGGCCATGAACGCGCCGAACTGGTTCTGCCAGAAGCGGCCCTTGGGCGGGTCAATGTGATTGGCCTTCTTCCAGAACTGCGCGGCGACGATGCACAGGATGGCGTCGACGATGAGCGCCAGCAGGCACGGCCACAGCACGACCAGCTTCTTGAACAGGATGATGGCCGCGATCTCGCAGCCGATGGCCAGGATCCACAGGATGATCGCTATAATGCGCTTGGATTTCGCCGCGTCCTTGCGCTCGCTCGTTGTCTTTGCCTGGTCTCTGATGTCGGTGATCTTCCGGTCTTCCCGGGGTTTCGCTTTTTCAGCCATTGTCTTCCTCCTCTGATGCTAAAGTTTCGGGCCGGCAGCCACAATGTCCGCGGAAGCCGTCGTGTATTTCTTAAAGTTCTCGATAAAGCTGTTTGCGAGCATCTCCACCTTGCTGCGGTACGCTTCCTTGTCGGCCCATGTGTTCTCCGGGATGAGGATCTCGGAAGGAACCCCCTCTACCGCGGTCGGAATGGCTACGCCGAACACGGGATCCGTTACGAACTCGGCCTTTTCGATCGCGCCGGTGAGGGCCGCCGTGACCATCGCGCGGGTGTATCTGAGCTTGATCCGCTCACCCGTACCGTTCCAGCCGGTGTTGATGAGGTAGACCTTCGCGCCCGCCTCGACCTTCTCCATCAGCATCTTCGCATACAGCGCCGGATCAAGCGGCAGGAACGGTTCACCGAAGCAGGTCGAGAACGTGGGAACCGGCTCCTTGACGCCGATCTCCGTGCCGGCCAGCTTGCTGGTGAACCCGCTCATGAAGTAGTACGCGGCCTGGTTCTTATCGAGCCTGGACACCGGGGGCAGCACGCCGTAGGCGTCCGCCGTCAGGAAGATGACGGTCTTGGGGATGGATCCCACGCCGGACAGTTCCGCATTGGGGATGTATTCCACGGGATAGCCCACGCGGCTGTTTACCGCCAGCGTATCGTCGTAGAAATCGAATTCGCGGGTCTCTTCGTCCATCACGACGTTCTCCACGAGGGAGCCGAACTTGATGGCGCCGTAGATCTCGGGCTCGTTCTCCGCGCTCAGGTTGATGCACTTCGCGTAGCAGCCGCCCTCGAAGTTGAAGACGGAATCCTCGGACCAGCCGTGCTCGTCGTCGCCGATGAGCTTTCTGTTCGGATCCGCCGACAGCGTCGTCTTGCCGGTGCCGGACAGGCCGAAGAACACCGCCGCATCGCCATCCTTGCCGATGTTGGCCGAGCAGTGCATCGGGAAGAC
>JAIKZT010000056.1 GCA_024682015.1 Clostridia bacterium | reverse complement strand
CTCCTAATATTCGATGCGCGTGTTGCTGACAGCCCTCAGGATGAGGATGTTCGCCAGCATCAGAAATACGATGAACAGGAAGAACAGGATGCCTTCCGGCGTTCCGAACTGGTTGCGCAGCAGCTGCAGCGGACTCACGTCCAGGTATGAAACCGAGATCAGCAGCGTGCCCGCATAGAGCAGCGGGACGAGGAACAGCGTCATCCTAAAGGACTCGCTGTTCAGCCGCTTGCGCTCCTCCGCCCGCGCGTTCGCGTTCTTCAGCTGGTCGCTGATGTCCGATAGCCCCGCTGAAATGTCCGTTCCGCCGGACGCGGCCATGCGGATGCACACAGCCAGCATATGGCCCCACACGGTGCCGAGAGCGAACGCGAATTGATCCGTATACTCCCGGATCTCCTCGGGGCTGCCGCTGCTGCGCAGGCGCAGCAGCAGGCGGTACAGATGGCGCTTGCACACGGGGAAATCCCCCGAAGACGAAGCGGTCTGCTCCATGGCCGCATAGATGTTGCGGTTCTGGATGCGGTACTGCCGGAACAGCTCCGTCACGAAGCTGATGCCTTCCCTGCTGCCCTTCGTGCGGTCGCTTTCCAGGCGGAGGACCAGGACCATTACGGGAAGAGATGCCGCCATGAGGGCCGTGATCAGCGCCGTCGCCGGTTTGAACAGGCGCAGCAGGACCAGGAACGCCGCGCAGAAGAACAGCAGCGTGCCAAACACGAACGCGGCGCCGTTCATCTCCCGCTGAAACGCTGCGGAAAGCGTGCGGTCCAGATAGACCGCGGGCGCCCAACCGGACAGGAGGGGTTTTCGATCCGGCCGCAGCCGCTTTTTCAGCGCCATGCCGCGCAGCATCTCCTCCAGCCCTTCTTCGGCCAGCAGGAACACACCGGCAAAGTACACCAGGTACAGCAGCAGGCTCACCCCCAAAAGAAGCGCGCTGCGGCTATCCATGGGAGGCCTCCGAAGCATAAGGCGAGCCGTCCGCCAGCGCTTTCAGCTGCTGTTTCATCAATTCGAGCAGCTGCCAGTCGCTCTCCAGACCGTACTCTTCCTGGGCAGGACCGAGCGCATAGCGGAACGTCCAGGAATCGGTCTTCGGATCGTATTCGCAGACCGGTTCGACGCGGATCTCCCCCGCCTCATCCACGTTCATCTGGTAGATGCCCTTCAGGCGCTTGCGGCTCTTGTCCGAAAGCTGGATGAAGTGGAAGATGTAGTCGAAACTGCCCGCGACCTTCTGCATCGTCAGATTCAAGTCGCCGCCCGTGCTCTTGACGATTTCAGTAGCGGCTTCCAGCGGAAACAGCCGCGGCGAGCGGGTGTGGAACGTCATCTTCATGCGCTTCGTACCCTTGCTGGCGATGCGCACCGCCGTATCGAGCGCGATGCCGTCGCGGGCTTCCGCCAGGATGAAGTAGTCCGCGTCGCTTCTCAGCAGGTTCTTGGAGATGCGCTTTAAGTCCTCGCCGTCTGCGATCAGCTGCAGGATGGGAGCGCCCGGCAGCAGCCGGTCGAGCGGGATCTCGGGGTCCGTCTCGACCATGACCCCTTCCAGCGTCGGATCCTCGAGCGCCTGCCACGTGGAGAGGAACGTCGTCTTGGCCGTGCGCACCGCCCCGACGAAGGCCACGTTGAACCCGATGGAAGCCATGGTCTTAAAAAGCGGGATGGCGGCGGCCGGAACGGTCCCGCGCCTGGCCTGCTCCTCAAGCGACAGGTTCGGCACGACGTAGCGCCGGAAGATGATGGCGTCCTGCCCTGCCTTTGCCATGGGCGACGTGAAGATCGTCACCCGGGTGCCGTCGAGCAGATAGGTCTCGTGGTACGCCTTGTCCATGCGCTCCTCGGGCGTGAGCAGCAGAAACGCCTTGATGAGTTGGTCCTTGCGCTCCTTGCTGATCTTCTGAGGTTTTAGGGTCATGCGGCCGTTTTCGAGGAAAAACATGTTCTCCCCGATGATCTTTGCCGAACTGCTGCCCGCAAAGACCGGCTCGAACCACTCCGCAAGACCCGCAAGGCCCCAGTTTTCGTGGTATATGCCATCCTCGAGCGAACTGTACCAGGCAGGGAATCGGACGCGCTCCGCCCCCAGGCTTCGCACGAGCTCCCCGATGCGGTTCTTGAAGAAGTTTTTCTCCTTCTCGTAGCCGATGATGGCGCGTTTTTGGATCTCGAGCGCCGAGCGCGAATGGTCCTTGTCCTCCCAGTCCCGGAAGAAGATCGCCATGATGCGTGCGCACAGGTCGTAGAACGGTCCGTATCCGGGGTCGGCGTAAAGGGGCGAACAGCCCTGCACAGGAGCGAAATTCGGTGCCGGCGAGGTCTGCTGCGCGGGCAGGCAGTTCACGGCCGGTGAAAAGGCAGGCTCCGGCTGCGCGGGCGGCGTGACCCGCACAGGCCCCGGCGCCTCCTGCGGGGAGGGATTGTAATCCACGTAATCTGACCAACTCGGTTGCGCCGGCGCGGCCGGGCTTATCTGAAGCGGCGCGCTGCGCGGGCCGCAGCGCGATCTCACGGCTTCGCTGAAACTGAACTTTTCCTGAGCCATTTTTTCTCGTTTTCCTCCTTTGCCAGATGAAACGTGCGGACGATATCCTCCGCGAGAGCGTCCACGTCCTTGCGGTAGGGACTCTCCTTAAAGCTGTACAGGCTGCGCCCCTCCACCTCCGCGTCCGCGGCGCGCCGGGAAGGCCGCAGGGTCAAAAAGGCTGCCGGATCCTTTTCCAGGCGCTTGGAAACGTACGCGGCATCGAACGCCGACGCGCGGTCGAAGCGGTTCACGACGAGGCGGGCTTCGCTGAGGTTCAGGCTGCCCAGCAGAGGCAGCTGGCGCTCGGCACGCTTGAGACAGACCTCCGACTGCGCCAGCACGTAATAGATCCGCGCCGCGCAGAACAGGGACCCCAGCGCCAGCGGATGGTCGATGCGGCTGCCGCTGTCGCAGAGTACCAGGTCGAAGTCCTGCGCGAAGACGGCCAGCATGTATTCGGCCATTTCCGGCATGTATCCTTCCGCGCTTCCGGCGCTGCCGTCGCCCCCGATGATGTACAGATTGCCCTTGTACTGCGCCTGTTCCGCCGCTTCCCTGCCATCGAGCACCTGCTCGAGCAGATAGGGTTTCAGATCCTCCACGGATTGGCGGATCCGCGGAGCGTACTCCTCCCCGCCTTCCCCTTCCGTATGGATGAGCAGCACCTTCAGATAGGGATAGCGTTCCGCGATGGATTCCGCGGCGGCCTGCGCTGTCTGGCTTACCCCCGTCTTGTGATCCAGACCGTAAAACGTTATGATTCTTCCCATTGTTTTTCCTCCATGACCACCAGCAGGCAGAAGGGACCCGCCTCCTGCACCGCGTCGTAGATGCTGAAGAACTCCCCGTTCGTGCAGATGATCTCCAGACTGCTGATGATGGAGCTCGGCGACGTCCTGCCCAGCACGCCGTCCGCGCGCTCCAGGTCCACGACCTCCTGTTCCTGCGTATCCCGCACGAACGCGAGGGAATACGTGCCCAGCAGCTTCTTTTCCGGCATGGCGTAGATCTGCACCTTATCTCCTGCCCGCAGGCTGCAGCTGCGCGAGAGGATCCATTCCGAAGGCAGCACGTACACGGACTTGCCCTTCGGCAGGCGCACGCCCGCTGCGGCGAAATCCGAAGGCAAAAGCTGCTGGTTCGCCGCAACGCGGTGACCCGCCCGAAGTCCTATGATCTGTCCCGCGTCCGCAGGCGACAGCGCGCCGGATACCGCCGTCTGGGGCAGCACCTCCAGCACCGACAGGTCTTCTTCCGTTACAACGTGCCCCGCCTCCATGTCCGCGGCCGCCGACAGCACGGGCTGCAGCAGCAGGCGGTCTCTCCCCCGGGTCTCCCAGATATACATCGCCGCCACGCTGAGGGCGATCAGAACGATCCCGGCAATAGTTTTCCATTTCATTTTTCCAATACCTCGTTTTACTGTGATTGGCTGTATTTGCCATTATTGTAGCAGACCGGAAAACTTTGTCAAGTGGTTTTTGCAAATTATTTCAAATATTTCCATTACTGACATCAGGGAGAGATTCGCGGCAAGCGCTCTGCCGCACAGGAAAGTGCTATACAAGCGCCTCGCGTTTGTGTTAAAATAATAACGTATGCAGTTAATTTGTCCCGGGCGCCTTCAGACCGGGCAGCGATAAGTCCCGCACAACGAAAAGGAGGAACTGTCAATTGTACAAGATCGTTAAGAAACAAGAGCTGAACCCCACCGTCACGCTCATGTCCATAGAGGCTCCTATGGTCGCGCGCAAGGCTCTCGCGGGTCAGTTCATCATCCTCAGAGTGGACGAAGACGGCGAGCGCATTCCCCTCACCATCGCCGGTTACGACCGCAAAGGCGGCACCGTGGACATCATTTTCCAGGTCGTCGGCGCCACCACCGAGAAGCTCAACCACAAGAAACAGGGCGAATGCATCCAGGACTTCGTAGGTCCGCTGGGCGTCGCGTCCCATCTGGAAGGACTGAAGAAGGTCTGTGTCGTCGGCGGCGGCGTCGGCAATGCCATCGCCTACCCCATCGTCAAGGCGCTGCATGAGCAGGGCTCCGACGTTACGGCCATCCTGGGCTTCCGCAATAAGGATCTTGTCATCCTGGAAGACGAGTTCCGCGCGGCCAGCAACAACTTCATCATCTGCACCGACGACGGCAGCTACGGCGAAAAAGCGCTGGTCACCGAACCCTTAAAGCGCCTGCTGGAGAGCGGCGAGCAGTTCGACGAAGTCATCACCATCGGACCCATCGTCATGATGAAGTTCGTTACGAAGACCGTTCAGCCCTTCGGCATCCCCTGCATCGTCTCCATGTCCCCCATCATGGTCGACGGCACGGGCATGTGCGGCGGCTGCCGGCTCACCGTGGACGGCAAGACGAAGTTCGCCTGCGTCGACGGCCCGGATTTCGACGGCTACAAAGTGGATTTCGATGAAGCGATCGACAGAGGCAGCATGTACAAGGCCTTCGAAGCCCAGGCGAGAGAAGCAGCATGCAATCTCTATAAAATGGAGGTAAAGTAAGATGCCCAACATGTCCCTGAAAAAGAACCCGATGCCTTCCCAGGATCCCGTCGAAAGAGCATCGAACTTTAAAGAAGTAGCGCTCGGCTACACGAAGGAAATGGCCCTCGACGAAGCGCAGCGCTGCCTGTCCTGCAAGAACAAGCCTTGCACGAAGGGCTGCCCCGTGCAGATCGACATCCCCGCCTTCATCAAGAAAGTCGCCGAAGAGGACTTCGAAGGCGCTTACGACATCATCGCGAAGGACTCGTCCCTGCCCGCCGTCTGCGGCAGAGTCTGCCCGCAGGAGAACCAGTGCGAGAAGTACTGCGTGCGCGGCATCAAGGGCGAACCCGTCGGCATCGGCCGCCTCGAGCGTTTCGTCGCCGACTGGCATAACGAGAACGCCAAGGAAGCGCCCGTAAAGCCCGCTTCCAACGGCCACAAGGTCGCCATCATCGGTTCCGGCCCCTCCGGCCTCACCTGCGCGGGAGACCTCGCCAAGAAGGGCTACGAAGTGACCGTGTTTGAAGCGCTCCACACCGCCGGCGGCGTGCTGGTCTACGGCATCCCCGAATTCCGTCTTCCCAAGGCCATCGTGCAGAAGGAAGTCGACGGTCTGAAGGCGCTGGGCGTCAAGATCGAGACGAACACCGTTGTCGGCAAGACCGTCTCCGTGGACGAGCTCATGAGCGACGAGTTCGGATTTGAAGCCGTGTTCATCGGCTCCGGCGCCGGCCTGCCCTCCTTCATGAACATCCCCGGCGAAAACCTCAAGGCCGTCTATTCCGCCAACGAATTCCTGACCCGCATCAACCTGATGAAGGCCTACCGGGAAGGCGCGGACACCCCGATCAAGCACTCGAAGGCAGTCGCGGTCGTCGGCGGCGGCAACGTCGCGATGGACGCCGCCCGCTGCGCCAAGAGACTGGGCGCCGAACATGTCTATATCGTCTACAGACGCTCCGAAGCCGAGCTGCCCGCCCGCCGCGAGGAGGTCGAGCACGCCAAGGAAGAAGGCATCGAATTCAAGCTGCTGAACAATCCCGTGGAGATCCTCGGCGGCGAAGACCGGTTCGTGAACGGCATCAAGTGCATCCGCATGGAGCTCGGCGAGCCCGACGCTTCCGGCAGAAGAAGGCCCGTGGCCGTTCCCGGCAGCGAGTTCGTGCTGGACGTCGACTGCGTCATCATGGCCATCGGCACGTCCCCCAACCCGCTCATCAAGAACACGACGGAAGGCCTCGACACGAACTCCCACGGCTGCATCGTAGCCGAGGAAGAGACCGGCAAGACGTCCAAGGACATGGTCTACGCCGGCGGCGACGCCGTTACAGGCGCTGCCACCGTCATCCTGGCCATGGGCGCCGGCAAGACCGCTGCCAAGGCCATCGACGAAGCCCTCAGCAAATAAAGCATTGCGATCCGAAGCGGTCCGGGCGTTCCCCGGTTCCCGCAGCCCCAAGCGGGCCTATGGGGACAAGGGGCTCAGGACCGCCTCGATTTCATGGAGAAAAGGCTAAGCATGAACATCAACGATACCCTTCGCTACATCGACTGCGGCCTCCCCAAGGAGATCCGCAAGCGCAAGGACATGGGCGATTTTGAAGGCGCGAACCGCTTCATCGACATGTATCTGGAGCGGGATGACGTGCCCCAGTCCCTCAAATACTGTCTGATCGCGCAAAAGGAAATGATGCGCCGCATCCCCCAGAACTACGTCTATACGTACGAGCAGGCCATGGAGCGCATCCACAAGGAGATCCCCGACTTCACGGAAGCAGAATTCAACGCCTGCATCGACACGGGCCGCGTGCACTGGACGCTCATCGGCGGCGTGCCCTACTACATCGACAGTTTCTTCGGATCCATGTGCAAGGATCCGCAGATCGCCGCCCGCGCCGGCCGCAAGAGCAGCCCGACGATGATGCCCGGCACGGACGAAACGTTCCGCGACTACGCCATCAGGCAGATGAAGAGGAACGGCAAGATGGGCCTGAAGATGACGATCCGGGCTTCCGTACGCATCAAGGACGAGGCGTTCAAGCCCGGCTTTGTGCGGGTTCACCTTCCCATCCCCGCCGAGTGCGAAACGCAGAGCGACATCGAGATCGTCGGCATGAACCCGCCAGGCGGCAAAGTCGCTCCGGGCACGTCCCGCGCGCGCACGATCTGCTGGGAGACGGAACTGAAGGAAAACACCGAGTTCTGGGTCGAGTATTCCTACGTGCACACCGAACGGTACCACGACACGGAGAACATGGTGCCCGATCCCTGGCAGCCCTCCTTCTGCACGGAGGAGCAGTCGCCGCACATCGTTTTCACGCCCTACCTGAAGAGGCTCACCGCGGAAGTGACCTGCGGATGCCCGAACAACCTGGAGAAAGCCCGCGCGATCTACGACTGGATCACGCACAACGTCGTGTACAGCTTCGTGCCCGACTACATCACGAACGAGAGCATCCCCGATGGCATGGCGCACGACTACACCGGAGACTGCGGCATCTACGCCCTGCTCTTCATCACCATGTGCCGCATCGCCGGCATCCCCGCCCAGTGGCAGAGCGGCCTCGACGCCGAGCCCTTCGACGTGGGCGCCCACGACTGGGCCAGATTCTACATCGCGCCTTACGGCTGGCTCTACGCGGACGGCTCCTTTGGCGCGGGCTCCGAACGCAGCGGAAGCGAAGAGTCGAGAAAGTTCTACTTCGGCAACCTTGACCCGGGCAGAATGGTCGCGAACAACGCGTTCCACCAGATGTTCGACATCGAAAAGAAGCACTGGAGATTCGATCCGTACGACAACCAGCTCGGCGAGATCGAATACGAAGACCGCATGGTCGACCACGACGAATACGTCCGCGACCAGACCATGACGGCCTGCGAGGAAGTGTTCTGACAAGCTTACCAAGGCAGCATAGCAACGGCAGACAGGAGGTACAGACAATGAAAGAATCCGGTGAAATGTATCTGGAGACCATACTCGTATTGTCTCAGAAACAGCCTATGGTCCGCGCCATCGACGTGGGCAGCGAAATGGGTTATTCCAAGCCGTCCGTCAGCCGCGCCATGCATCTGCTGAAAGACCGGGGGCTCATCGACATCGCATCCGACGGCGCGATCACCCTCACGGAAACAGGCCGGCCCATCGCGGAGAACATCTACGACCGTCACACCGTGCTCACCGAGGCGCTCGTGCGCATCGGCGTAGACGAAAAGACCGCCGCGGACGATGCCTGCCGCGTGGAGCACTACATCAGCGACATCACGTTCCAGGCGATCAAAGAGCACCTGAAGTAGTTTGGATCCCGGGGAGAAAAGAAAAGTTCAGATACGCTTCGAACAGGTCGATTCCATCGACGGCATCGACGTGCTCGTGCGCGCGCGTGACCGCGGCGAAGAGGTCGAGCATCTGCTCGCGAGGATCGCAGGACAAAAGCCGGAAGCGCTGACCGTCACCGATGAACATGGCGCCCTGCTCCGCCTCGACCCGGATGGCATCGTCTCCGTTTCCATAGACGGCAGGCAGGTGCGAATCGCGGCCGAAGGCGGCAGCTACCGCGTGCGTCAGTCGCTGCAGAGCCTTGAAGAGAGCCTGGACCCGGACAAATTCGTCAGGATCTCGCGCTACGAACTCGTGAACCTGGACAAGGTCAGCCGCTATGATTTCACGCTGAGCGGCACGCTGCGGCTGGAACTCGCGGACGGCCAGCAGACCTGGGCCTCGCGCCGCTGCATCCCCGCCATCCGCAGGCGGCTGTACGGAAAGGAGTGATGCGCGATGCTGAAGAAGATCCTGAAACTCGCGGGCATCGGCTTCCTGGTCGGCGTCCTCGTCGGAAATCTGATCGCCAGCCTCTCCGGCTGGCCGGACAGGCTCCTGTCAAGCCTTCTGGTCGCGCGGGCGGGAGGCGCCGCTGCCGCGCTGCTCTGGCAGACGCTGTTCTCGGGCCTGCTCGGCGCGGTCAGCATGGCCGGTGCGGCTCTGTACGACGTAGAACGCTGGAGTCTGCTGCGCATCGCGCTCACCCATTACGTCCTGATCGAAGCCGTATACATCCCCATCGCACTGTTTCTGGATTGGGCCGCCAGCCTGCCGGAGATCCTGATCATGATGGCCCTTCAGGCCGCCTGCTACCTGCTGATCTTCCTGATCATGTACGCGCGCTACCACCGTGAGGTCCGGCAACTGAACGACATGAACCGGCAGAAAAACAAAGAATAGCCCCATTGCGCATTCAGACAAAATAACGGATTGTTGTAATCACTGCAACAGTCCGTTTTTCATTTTGAAATGTAAAACGAAACTTCAAGAAATGTAAAAAATATACTCCATTTCCAAAAGTAGTTTCCATAGTCAAACCGACAAAATAACAATAACCATTACAAACCTTGCCCTCATGCTGTGGGGTGTTTGATATAGTTGGCCTGCACTTACAGGCTTCTGGCCACAAGCACGGGATCGTTGATCGCATTGTCCAGCAGGCGGCTCAGGAAACCCGTATACCCCTTCCCTGTCGCTTTTGCCTTCGCCAGCGTTTCGGGAGAGATCCGGATGGCAACGACCGGTTTGACCCTGCCGGCTCTCTGCACCTTTGCGATCTCAGCCATTTCCGCATATTGCTCCAGCGTAAGTTCCGGTGCGTCGTCATCCGGATTTGCACCGATCTTTTTGGCGTTTTCGATCTCTTGGATCTGTTCGGGAGTCGGTTTCTGTCCTTCGCAGACGGTCATTTTCACAAGCCTGTTATCTTCCATAATACACTTTCCTCTCTGTGGCCGTAGCCAGTCTGGCGGAGATCAGTCTGGTCGTTTCGCCCCTCATCGTATATACGACGAAAAGAACGTCATACACAAGCCCGATCACGACAAACCGGTCTTCTGTAACGCTATGTATGGAATCGAAATATTCGATCCTGTTTATATCCGCAAACACGAGCCTTGCCGTGGCAAACCCGATTCCATGTTTTTTATATTCTGTTCGTTCTTCTCCGGATCCCATTCGACGGAGAAGTCTTTTGATCCATCTGTCATCAGCATAAACAAAAGTAATACAAAAAGCAATACTAAATTCGATGTCAACAAACGGTTTATTTGCTAATATTAAACATTATTCACGCGACAAGTCATGAATTTTTTTGGCATTTTACATAATTTTAACACATCGATCAAGACAGCAAAAAACGCCCCGCAGCCCCATGCTGCGGGGCGTTTGGTATAAGATCCGATTGCAGGCTATCCGCGCCTGTGCGGGCCTGTTAAAGGCCTTGCAGGGGCATGCGCAGGCCTGCGTCTACGGCAGATCGATCTCCGCCTCTTTCGCGATCGGAGCGGCCAGCTGGTTGATCCAGAAGATGATCAGTTCGACCGCGCTGGCTTCCGCCTCAACAGACGTCTCGCCCACGGCCACCGACAGTCCGAGGAACTGCCCGTCGTCGCTGTAAGCTGCGACAAGCAGCGGCTTTTCTTCCGACATGTCGCCATCGACGTGTACTTCGCCCGTCTCGGCGAGCACCTCGACCATGACCTTGCCTGCCAGTTCCTCCGAGCCCTCTTCCGAAGTCTCGTTCATCGTGAAGACCTGTCTCGCCGCAGGCAGTTCGCCGCCGCTGTAGACGTTCAGCCTGTCCGCAGCGTCGTCCAGGATGCTCATGACGAAGATATCGCCGTCCGTCACGAACACCTCGCTGCCGCGGAAGAATCCGCTGGCGGCGGACTTCAGCTCCTTCTCAGCGAACAGCACCGCGCCCTTCTCATCGAGGACGACGACGTGCAGATCTGCGTCGTTTCTGTAGCCGGTCTCCTCCGGATCGCTGCTCTCGCTGCCGTCCGTCCAGCTGATCACGAGCCTGCCGCTGTCCACGGCAAGCGCCGGGCTGCCCGCGTCCACCGCGTCGGTGACCACGTCCAGTTCGGTCCAGCCTTCTTCGCCCAGACCCAGCAGCACCAGGCCATCCTCGCCTCTGCAGACGAGCCAGGCCTTTTCGCCTTCCGCGCCGAGCGCGATCTTGCCGGCCAGCGCGTCATAGCCGGCCGTTTCAACAGTCTCGCCGTCCCACACTTTCGTCGTGAGTTCGCCGTCTTCATTAACGTAGGCAGCGACGAGTTTTCCGCCGGCCGCAGTGGCCGCAACGTCGTTCATCTTTTCGTTGTCCGCCAGCTGCGCGCTCTCGCCGAACGCTTCGCCGTCGAACATCCAGCCGCTGAGGCTCCAGTTCTCCGCGACCGCGCCTTCAGCAGTGCGCAGCGCTGCGAGGGCTATGCCATCGCCATCGCCGGCCAGCATCAGTCTGGACGCGACCTCGGTATCGAGCGTTTCCAGCGTGTTCTCAGCACCTGTCCAGGTACCGTCTTCGACCGTTCCGACCGACCACTTCACAGCGGACGGCGGGCAGGTCTCCTGCATGTGCGCGCTGTCGATCTCGGTCCAGACGGCCAGATAGCGGCCGTCTTCGAGGGTGACCACGTCGCAGGCCGGGATGAGCCCGTCTGCCTTTGCGATCTGCACCGGCTCGTTCCAGGCTTCTGCTCCCGCGTATTCGCTGAGCAGCAACTGCACGTTTCCGCCCTTCTCGTCCATGTCGGTGTATACGAAGGAGCCGCCGCCCTGCTCGTCCGAACCGTAAGCGCCGATGGGCAGCAGGCCGTCCACGAGCGTTTCTGGCTTGCCGTTGAACGTCGCCGGGTCAAAGTCGTCGCGGCTCTGGAGATCGCCGTTGACGCCCATGGGCTCCAGCGTGAAGAACGTCTCGGTGTTGTACTCGTACTTCAGGCACGGGAATTCGTACGTAAAGTCCTTCTCGCCGTTGATGAACCACGTCCTCAGCAGGATGTGCGCGTTGGCGATGACCTTGATGGACGCCTCCGTGACCCGGAATTCGTCCAGACCGATCTTGACGTTGATCGCGGCCATATCCTGGAGTTTGGGGATCTGGCTCTCGCCGGACAGCTTGATCGTGCCGGTGGCGACAAGAGCCTCACCCAGCGCCTTCGCGTAGAGTCCGAGCTCGCCGCCGAAGCCCAGGCCGAAGTTGTATATATCCCTGCTGGACTGATCGCTGCCGTACAGGAGGGTTCCTATGTCCATGTCGAAGTTCGCGCCGGCGATCACGCGCAGGATGACGCCGAAGTCTACGCCGCCCTTGTCAGCGAGTCTGGCGATCGTGCCGCCTATGCCCGGATACAGGATGGCACCGGCCTTGATGCCGCTGAGCATCGCCTTGGTGTTGACCCGTCCGGCAACGCCGATCTTGTACGCCTTTTGGGAGCCGTTGTTATCCTTGTCGAGGATCATCGACTCCGTCTTGGTGATCATTCCGGACGGCGGATCCATGACCTCGAACTCCATCTTGACGGGGATGGGGATGGCTTTCTCGACGCCGTCCTCGAGGACTTTCTTGCCGGATGCGATGGACTGGAAGCTCTTCGGTACGTAATTCGCAGCGTCGAGCTGGCCCGCCTTGAGCTCCACCGTATAATCGGATTTCAGCATGCAGGTGTCGCCGTCCAGCGAGATGTTCCAGCCGCAGATCGTGATGAGGCCGGTCGTCGTCGGCGCGATGGACATGAACGAGCCGGTCGCGGCGGACATGGTCGTCATGCCCGTCGTCAGTTCGCCCGTCACGCCGTAGGAATAGTGGATGTAGCCGAGCTCGTCCGTCGTGGCCGAGGCCGTGAAGCCCGCGTTCGGCACGAAGACGCCGGTCGGCGTATTGCACTTGGGCACGTGCTCCATGAGCTTTTCCATGCCGCGCAGAACTGCCTCGCCGGTCAGCCCCTTGAGCGTGGCGAATGAAGCGATCCAGTCGAGCGTCTTCTTGACGTTGTCCGTCAGGCGCACGCCGATGAGCTGCAGGTCGGCATTCGACTCGTCGTATTCGATGTTGAAGGTCTTGACGGCGTTGTTGGCCGTCACGGCGACGATGGTCGGCTCAAACCCGTCCGGCGGCAGCTCCCACAGGGGAACTTCGGCGTCCAGGATATAGCGCGAGCCCTCGCCTTCGTACGTCTTGTCCAGGATGAACCCGAACAGAGGCTCTTCGCTATACTCGCGTTCGAACTCGTGGACGTAGATCTTCCCGGCAGCGCCGGTCCGCACCCCTTCGAGCCACTGCAGGACCGCGGACGGGTTGTAGGCGTCCCCTTCCGTAGAGGGAACGGTGATCGCCACAGGCTCGTTGTAGCCATTCTCCTTTGCGAACGACTTCCTGTCCACGAGATAGACCCGCCTGAGCGAATCCTTCTCGGGCACGTCGATGCACGCGGTGACCCTCAGCCAGAAGCTGTCGGACGCGGTGCTGTAGTCCGTGAAGAACTCCAGTTGCGACGAGGCGCCGGAATAATGCACGCCCGGCAGGAACGCGCCGCGCTTGTTCAGCTTGACGGAATCCTCTGCGATGTCCGGCTGGGGGGCCCGCTGCAGCGTGACCTCCTTCGTTCCGCCCGCCACGAGCTGAGCGGCGCTCAGATCGAAGCGCTCCGTACTGTAGCCCAGCGCATTGACCTTCACCTTATAGTCCTGATACGTCAGGCCTCCGGGGATGTCGCCCACGTTCGGATCCCAGTAGTCTTCCGCCGTGTGGCCCGTGCCGCTGCCGTCGGTCTTGATCGTGACCGGGTCGAACCTGTCGCCCCAGACCGTGATGGCCGCGCCTTTCACGGGATTGCCGGCCTCGTCCTTCACGGTAAACTCGTAAGCGTAGCGCTTGCGCGAAAGAGGCACGACGAACGTCTCCGTTTTCGTGGATTCGTCGTACTGCCCCGTCACGTTCAGCCAACCCTGGCACTCCCACTCGTCGCTGGTCACGGTCACCTTGCTGACGCTGCTGGAGCAGGTCTGCTCGGGATACGTGTTTCCGCTCGCGAACACGTGGTCGTCTGCGGTGGTGATGGAGACGGGAACGTCCATCGGCGCCGCGTTGTTCTCCGCGTCGACCGCCTGGACGACGATCGTCCGCGGGTGGACCATGTTCATGATCTCTTCCTTCGTGACGAAGCGGAATCCGTTCCCGTCGCCGCTTTGGTGCGCGAAGTCGACGCTGTACTGCTTCGACTCTCCGTTCGCGGGCAGGTCCACGGCGAACCACAGGTCGCCGGTCATGCCCGGGAACAGATCCTGGTTCCGCTGCTCGTAGCCGTTGCCGACCAGCGTCTCGTGGGCCCACGAGCTCTCCTCGGCGCAGAAGTACAGCGTAACGTTGCCGTCCGGGAACGCGGTATATGACTTATCCCACTCATCGTACGTGTGCTCCATGAAGAACAGCTTGCCGGGGATCTTGTCCGTCGTGTAGGCGAACAGCATGTTCCAGACGCTGCTGCCGTTCATGAACTCCTCGTCCCAGTGCTCGCGGTTCTTCGTTTCGTCGGTGTCCGGCGGGCAGTAGCCGTACGTCTTAAGCGTGCCGCTCTGGGACACGAGATGCAGATCCGCGTAGACCTCGGGATGAGCCTCCATCTCTCCCAGTTCTTCCTGTCCGAAGTTCCGGTAAACACCCTCCGCGACCTCCACAGGCTTGAAGTCGAGCGTTTTCTGTTCATAGTGGTTCAGATTCTTGAACTTGAACCACAGCTCGCCGTTGGAGGCGTCATCGTCGTGCAGGTCGTACAGGCAGCGCCTGCCGTCCTCGCCCTTTGCGAACGAGACGACGACCTCGTCGTCGGACACCGTCTGCATCGGCCAGGGGTTCTTGGCGCCGTCATCCGGGTAATTGATGTCCACGTAATCCTCGGGGAACGGATCGCTGGCGTCAGGCAGCACGCCCGGAGCCGGGAAGTCGTAGAACGAGACTTCCTTTATGCCGTCGTAGACCCGCCGCTCCCTCCACTGCGGCGTCCAGTTCGTCAGCTGCAGATGGGAGAATTCCGAGCCGAGCGTGTAGGTGAACGTGTAGTCGCCGGGAGGCAGCGTCGGGAAGACGGCCGGGAAGCGCTGGCCCGTCATGTTGAACGCAGCGTTCAGGCTGCCGGTCATGGCGACCGTCGCGTTCCGGGACTCGGGATGGTAATCCAGGGTCGAATAGGCGTATGACCCGTCATCCTTCTCGCAGTTGACAATGAGGTTCATCTCCGCGTTCGTCGTGCGCGCGATGCCCACGCCGCTGATGTCGTTCGAGCTGCCGAGTGAATAGCAGAACACCTTCTGCAGCATCACGAGGTCGGCGGTGACGGCGCCGGATGAGAGGTTCATGCCGGCGATGTCGCCGTAGGGCTGCCGCGTGCCGGAGGACAGCCACGCCCAGGCGGATTCGCGCGAGAGCGTCCATCTGCCCGTGCACGGCCAGCCGCGCACTTCGTAATCATAGTAGCAGGTGTCTGTCTGACCCTGCTGGTAGATGAGGTAGCCGCCGAAGTAATCGTCGTAGCCTTCGTCGCCGATCAGGACACCCCAGAGGCCCGGGCTGAGCGTGACGGAATAGAAGCCGTCGTCGTCCGTGACGACCTCGTAGCCGGCCGCGTCCTCGCCGTTCGCCGTGTAATAGGGGGACGGGCGGAACAGGAGCGTCGTGTTCGGCACGGGAACGGTGCTGGCGGTGCCGTCGCCGTTCATGTCGGACTTGTACAGCGTGCCCGAGAACGTGACGGGCTCGGGTTTTGCGCTGAGGGTGGCCGAGGAAGTCTCCCCGAGCGCGACGCCCGCGGAGCCTGTGCCGCTGAAGTCCACAAAGAAATACTTCGGGCCGTAGCGCGTGTTCTCCGTGGAGCTGTAGATCTCCTTGCCGTCGCCGGCCGGCACCGACACGTAACGCTTGGCCGAGCCGCTTACGGTCAATTCGTAGTTGCCGGGCACGAGCAGGTCGAATTCGGCCTTGCCCTTATTATCGACCGTCGCCTCGCGGACGATGCCGCCGGTGACCGTGCCCGAGACTCCGGACAGTTCGACCTTCAGTTCGGTCTGAGCGCCGTCGGAGAAGCTGTAGGATGTGCCGTTACCGCCTTCACCCTTGAAGATGTCGCCGTCCGGATAGGGCGTCGTGAGCTTCACGGAAAGCGATGAATCGATGAACGTGAGCGGCATGTTCACCGTCTCCTGCGACAGCTTGCCGGCCCCGTCGGAATAGATCTTCGCTTCCGCCCTCTCGTAACAGAGGTCGTCGCAGGAGATCGTCCACGTGATGGGCACGACGCTGTCCCAGACGATGCGTCCGTCCTCGTCGGTCGTCATCGTGCGCCTGATCAGTTCTTCGCTCTCCCTCTTGGGGTTCACGCCGATGAACGTGACCTGCTTGCCTGAAAGAGGCGCAAAGTCCGTCTCCGTATACGGATCGTAGCCCGTTACGACGACGGTGAGCGTCTGGTAGTTGGGCTTGAGCGCGCAGCGCATGCTATAGTTGCCCGTGAGGACGTTCTCCGACATGTCGGAAATGTAACTTTCCCAGCCGGGCCGCCCGGTCTGATTGATATAAAACGCGTACTTGCCGGCGGGCAGCCGGGAGAAGACCGTTTCGCCGTTCTTGTCCGTCACCTGGGTGAACGGGCCGAGCGCGGCGCCCTCCTCGCTCTCGCCGACGGCTGTCACGGTGACGCCGTCCAGCGCCATGCCGGAATACACGCACGAGACGGAAGCGTAGATATCGACGCCCTTGCCGCTGCTCTCCTCGTCCGGCGCCATGGCCGCGTCCCAGCCAACGGAACCGTCCGCGATGGTGAGCCCGGCGAGCGTCTCGTCGAGATAGCCGCGGGCAGAAGCGCTTACGGTGTACTCGCCCGCTTCGACGTTGTTGATGCGGTAGAACCCGAACTCGTCGCTGGACGCGTTCTGTCCGCTCGAGAGGGCTACGGAGACGTTGGAGAGCGCCTCGCCTGTGTTCTTATCCGTGATGCGGCCGCTCAGGGAGAAGCCGCCCGCCCTGTTCCACTTGGCGTACAGCGTCATATTGCCCTGAACGCCGTCCCCGAAGTCCCAGTTTTCCGTGCAGGCTTCGTCCGTGAACCAGCCGGCAAACGTGTAACCCTTTCTTTCGGGCGCCGGATCCGGAGCTACGATGAGCTCGTCCTGCTTCACGGCCTGCGGATAGACGTAACTGCCCTCCCCCGTCTCGAACACGACGCGATAGGCGTGAGCGTCCCAGCGCGCGGTGATCGTGAGATCGCCAGTAACGGGCCTGCTGAAATCGTAGGGAACGTCCGGATCATCCGCATACCACCACAGGAAGGTGTAGCCGTAACGCGAAGGCTCGGCCGGGGCGGATACGGTAGAATCTTCCGGCGCAGTGACCGTCTTCAGCGTCTTGCCCGCGGAGACGAACGTCACCTGGTAATACGCCCGAACGCCTGTCCTGGCGATGGTCGGAAGCCCTAGGGGGCCTCCAAGGCTCCACTCCTTGCCGCCTCCGATCCCCTCCGCTGCCGCATTCAGCGCAGCGAGGAACTCTTCGGACTTCATGTTCTCTTCTGTATTGTATGTTTCGGATTCGTTGCCCTCAACGTCGAAATAGCGGAAGCGGTCGCCCTCGTCCGTGTTTTTTTCCATGGAAACGACGTTCGTTTTCGTACCGCTGCAGAATACGGAATACGCGTGCGTGCCGCCGCAGTCGATGATGCCGACGCAGTTTAAGACGTGTGTGTCGTACGAGCCGTACGGCGTGATGGCGGATACGTTCGCTCCGTCCACGTGATAATCGCCGGGGCTGGAAACTGCCGCTGCAGCGACGCAGTTTTGTATCGCGCATTCGTCATAAGAGCCGCCGGCTCCGGCGATGCCGCCCAGGCAGCAGCTTTTGCCCTCCGAAAGGAGGCCGAGCGTCACGTCCGTGCGGCAGGATTCGATCGCGCCTTCGTAGATCTTGCCAACAACGCCGCCGGCGCACGCGTACTGGCCGCTGCTGGTCGTGCCGGCGGTATATACCGCGCCGGACGCCTCGCAGTAGCCTATGGTCGAGTAGGGATCACTGAACGTGCCGGCCACAAGGCCTGCGTACGTCTCCCATTTGCTTTCCGGAGGCGCCGCGTAGACGGCCGCGGCCGCGATCTTCAGGTCGTAGATATCACCCTGGACGTAGCCGAACAGGCCTGCGTAGTAGCCGTCCGTGTACGGTTCATCCGCTGAACCGACGCGCATGCCGCTGACCGTATGGCCTCCGCCGTCGAACGCGCCCCGGAAAGCGGTGCTGCGCGAAGTCCCGATCGGCACCCATTCATGCGCCGACAGGTCGATGTCGGCGGTCAGCCGGAAGATCGTCCGGTCGTAACTGTCCGTGGCGGGCACGTACTGTGCCTGATCGAGATCGTAATCCCAGTCGTTGACCGCCAGCGCCAGCCAGGCCAGCTGCGATGCGCTTCCGATCTCGTAGACGCCGTCTTCATTCGGCGAGACCTCAGCGGCGTGATCCGTCCAGAGATCGTCTCCGCCGGCAAACGCCGCTGACGGAAACGCGCTGAAGCACAGGGCGAACGAGAGCATTAAGCTCAGCGTCCGTTTCAGTATATGTTTCATGCTGCACCTCCCTGATCCAACATATAATTATCCAAAGTAACTGTACCATGCGGGCAGCCACAACAAAACCGGCCCTGTGCAAGCGGTAGAAAAAACGGCGCAAGCGGTCAAAAAGAATCAGGGGACGTTTCTGCTGACTCGACGGGACATGAGTCAGCAGAAACGTCCCCTGATTTTATATACAAATTCTTATCAATCCGAGATGTCGGAATCCAGTGTTACGTAGATCGTGTAATCCGGGTACTTTTCGGCCATCTCCTTCTGGATCGCGTCCACGACGGCCTGCCGGTTTTTGGCGTCGTAGCTGACCACGACGTCGAACGTCACGCGTTTCTCCGGCTCATCCAGGTAAAACCCGTGCAATTGCAGCACGTGCTCGCGGGAAAAGGCGATCTCGCGGGCGTCGGACTCCATCCGCTGCACGAACGGATCCTTCGTGTTCACCGCATAGACGGAGATGCCTGTCATGATGACGCCCGTCTCCTGCAGGACCTTGCGCGTGATGGCCCGCTCCAGCTCGTCCATGCGGTGCGCGGTAAGCGTATCGGGCACTTCGATGTGCACGGACCCGATAAGCCGCTCCGGCCCGTAGTTGTGCAGGACCAGGTCGTAGGCGCCCCCGACCTCTTCGAAGGAGCAGATGGCGTCCTTCACCGCCAGCGCCGTCTCCGCAGGGATGCGTTCGCCGATGATGGACGACAGCGTCTCCCGCAGCATCTCGATGCCCGACTTGATGATGAACGCCGCGATGACCGCGCCGAGCCAGCTCTCCAGGCTCACGCCGGACGCAAGGAAAATGAGCGCCGCCACGAGCGTGGACGCCGAGATGATCGAGTCGAACAGCGCGTCGGACCCCGAAGCGACGAGCGCGTCAGAATCCACGCGCTGGCCCGTTCTTTTTACATAGAGGCCAAGGACGATCTTGACGCCCACGGCCACGGCGACGATCACGAGGGACAGCTTCGTGTACTCCGGCGTTTCCGGATGGATGATCTTCTTGACGGATTCCACCAGCGCTGTCACGCCGGCGTACAGCACGATGATGGAGATGATGGCCGCGCTCAGGTATTCCGTGCGGCCATGGCCCAGCGGGTGCTTCTTGTCGGGCGCCCTGCCCGCCAGCTTCGTGCCGATGATCGTGATGAGGGAGCTCAGCGCGTCGCTCAGGTTGTTTACCGCGTCCATGATGATGGCGACCGAGTGGGCCGCCAGGCCTACGAAGGCCTTGAACGCGGCCAGCAGCACGTTGGCCGCAATGCCGATGATGCTGGTGCGGACGATGATCTTTTCGCGGCTTTTCATGATTTCGCCTTTCCCTTCGGATGTTTACGCGTCCACGGCGCAGATGCAGGTGATCTCGACCGCGAGGCCGTCGTACAGCGCCGCGTTATACGTGCAGATGCGGGCGGGGAAGCCCTTTTCGGCGTCGAAGAACGCTGCGTAGGCCTTGTTCATCTCGGCGAAATCCGCCTGCGAGCGAATGAAGATCTGGCACATGACGATATCGTCCATCGTGCTGCCCTGCGCTTCGACTATCTCCTTGATGCAGTTCATGGCTTCCGTGGTCTGATCCGCCACGCTGGCCGTCGGGTCTTCGCCGGTCTGGCCGGACACGTAGAGCAGGTTGCCGATCTTAACGGCGGGGCTGTACGGCGCCACGGAGACGCCTTCCTTGATTCTGATGACTTCCGGTTTCATGTTATTTTCTCCTTTACTCTCCGATGGTATTGATGAGGCTGCCGATGCCCTCGATCCTGCACTCGACCGTATCGCCGGGCTGCAGCCACTGGGGCGGGTTCATGCCCATGGCGACGCCCGCGGGCGTGCCCGTCGCGATGACGGTGCCGGCCTTCAGCGTGATGCCCGCTGAAAGCTCCGCGATGAGCCCCGGCACGTCCTGCATCATGAGCTCCGTGTTCGAGTTCTGGCGCAGTTCGCCGTTGATGATCGAGCAGAGCGCGTGGCCTTTCGGGTCGCCGAATTCAGCCGCCGTAACGATGCACGGACCCATGGGGCAGAAACCGTCGAGGCTCTTGCCGAAATACCACTGCTTGTGCGCTTCCTGCACGTTGCGGGCGGAAACGTCGTTGATGATCGTATAGCCGAACACGCAGGCGAGCGCTTCCTCGCGGGATGTCCTCTTCGCCTCGCGGCCGAGCACGACGCCCAGCTCCACCTCGTAGTCCAGCCGGTCGCAGAGGTCCCTGTGGCTGGGAATGACCCCGCCATGGGGCACGGCCTCGTCCACTCTCTTGGAGAAATAGACCGTCTTGCCCTTCTGCGACAGCTCCACGTGGCCGGCCTTGTTCGATTCGATCAGG
>JAIKZT010000014.1 GCA_024682015.1 Clostridia bacterium | reverse complement strand
GCGATGAGCAGCAGCGACTTGTCGTTTTCGGGAACCAGCGAATAGCTGTCGTGCCGGAGATGATCCTTCGTCTCCCAGAACTTCAGAAACAGTTCGCGCAGTTCGTTTACTCCCATGTATCTCATAAAGATCCTCCGTTATAATCGCTTATAAACTAACACTTTATTTTATTGCTTTTCTACCTTCAGTGTCAAGAAGGATCTCGATATCGAGGATGGTTTGTAGGCCGGCCCCAAAGGCATTTATGATCCAGCCGAAGGGGTGGCGGCAAAGAGGCTCATGCCGAGACGCGCAGTCCGCGGCGACCTCGACCGCGGCGAGCATCGCAGGTCATGAGGATGGTTGCCGACAGGACCCCGCAGGCATTTATGATCCAGCCGAAGGGTTGGCAGCAAAGAGGCTCATGCCGGGAAGCGCAGTCCGCGGCGGCCTTGACCGCGGCGAGCATCGCAGGACATGAGGATGGTTGCCGACAGGACCCCGCAGGCGATCTTATTCGATAGCCTTCATGGATTCAGCCATGTCGATGCCGTCGATCTTGCGCCGCAGCACCAGATTGATGAGGAGCGCGAACACGAACGTGATGACGATGGACAGCACGTAGGACAGCGGCTCCAGCCGGCAGCCGAAATACATCTGCTTGATCGTCACCTGCGCCATCACGTAGCGCAGCAGCGCCATACCCATGGGGATACCGCAGACCGCCGCCATGCCGGTCAGGATGATATTTTCGCGGAACACGTACTGTGCCGTCTCGTTCTGGAAAAATCCGAGGACCTTCAGCGTTGCGATCTCGCGCCTGCGTTCTGTGATCGAGATGTTCGTCAGGTTATAGAGCACGATGAAGGCCAGCGCGCCCGAGCAGACGAGCACGATGACCACGACGTAGTCCATGGAGCTGAGCAGGTTTCCGATCGTGCTGCGCAGATCCGCCGCCAGGGTCACGTCCACGATGTCGTCCGAAGCGAGCAGCCTGGCCGCGCAGCTGTGCACGTCCTCATCCGCGGCGAAGTTCACATAGGCGTTTTTCGTCTCCGGAACGCTGCCCCAGGCGTTTCGGCACGTCTCCTAGGACACGTACACGAAATCGTACAGGTAATTGTCGTAGACGCCGGTGACCCTCAGATCCATCCGCCGCAGTTCTCCGTCCACGATCGTGATGGTGTCGCCTGCCGAAACGCCCAGATCCCTGGCGAGCCTGTAGTTGATCACCGTCTCCCCCATCCCCGGCCATGCGAGCTTTTCATCCCCCTCGTGCAGGTCGATGAACGCATTCAGCGGCTCGGAAAACACGACGATGTTCGCTTCCTCCGAGGCGCCCTGGTGCGACGTGTCCATCTTGCTGACGGAAGCGAAGGCCGCGTCTTCCACGACGTCGGCGAATTCCTTGAAAAACGCGCGCTCATCTGCCTCGTCCAGACCTTCGGAGAACGTGACGGCGCCGTCGTAGATGTTGATCTCCTCGTACTGATAATCGACGATCTTCGAGATGCTGTCGCGGATGCCGAAGCCCGTCAGGAGCAGCGCCGTGCACCCGCCGATGCCGAGGATCATCATGAACATGCGCTTTTTATACAGGAAGATGTTGCGCACGGATACCTTGCGCAGGAAGTTGAGCCTCTTCCAGATGAACGGCAGTTTCTCCAGCAGCACGCGCTTGCCGGCCATGGGCGCTTCCGGGCGGATCAGCTCCGCCGGCGCTTCCTGCAGTTCCCTGTGGATCACGAAGAGCGTCGAGCCGAAGGCGCACAGGATGTACATCGCCGTGCAGAGCGCGAACATCTTCCAGTCGAGCACGAACGCCACGGGCCGCGCGATGGAATACATGATGCGGTAGATCTTCCAGATCGCCATGGGCATGAACTTTGACCCCACGAAAAACCCCGTAAAGCTGCCCAGCAGCGACGCGCTGGAGGCGTAGATGAGATAGCGGCCCGCGATGGCCGCGTCATTGAAGCCTAGCGCTTTCAGCGTGCCGTCTTCCGTGCGCTGTTCGTCGACCATGCGGGTCATCGTCGTGATGCAGACCAGCATCGCCACGAGAAAGAAGAACAGCGGAAAGACCTTGGCGATGCCCTTGACGATGGCCGTGTCGTTCTCGAGCGCCGCGTAACCGGCGTTCGCTTCCCGGCCGAGCACGTAGACCGTCGGTTCCTTCAGATCCTCCAGGTCCTTTTTCGCGTCGTCCACCTTCTGCTGGCCTTCCGTCAGGTCGATCTCGGCATCGGCGATGTCCTGCTTTGCATCGGCGATCGTCTTTTCCGCGTCCGCGGATTTCTCCTCGTATTCGGCGAGGCCGTCCGCGTATTCCTTTTCGCCGTCCTCCAGCTCCTTTTTGGCGTCTTCTACCTCCTCGAGGCCATCCTGATACTCCGCCAGTCCGTCTTCGTATTCGGCGAGGCCATCCGCGTATTCCTTTTCGCCATCCTCCAGCTCGATGAGCGCGTCCTCCAGTTCGATCTTCGCGTCGTCCAGCTGCCTTCTCGCGTCGGACAGTTTGCTTCTGGCCGCTGAAAGTTGCTTGTCTACGGCTGCCGCGTTCAGGTCGTAGTCCGCCTTGCCGGCTTCGTACTGGTCCATGCCGGCCGCATACTGCGCCTCTCCGTAGGCGATCTGGCCGCTCAGCGTTTCGATGGCTGCGACGGCTGCCGCCTGTTCCTCGCCGGGCAGAAGAGGAAGCGCCGCGGACAGCTGATCCTTCTGGTCGATGGCATCGTCGAGCTGCGCGCGAAGCCCTGCAAGCTGCTGCTTTGCCTGTTCCAGCTGCTCGGATGCCGCCGCCAGCTGCGCCTGGGCTTCATCGCGGCCTGCCTTGTAATCGCTCAGGCCATCCTCGTATTTTTCCAGGGCGTCCTCGTATTCCTGCAGTCCGTCGTTATATTGCGCCCAGCCGTCGTCGAGTTCTTTTCTGGCATCTTCCAGCTCGATCTTCGCGTCGTCCAGTTCCTTTCTGGCGTCGTCAAGTTCCTGCTGCGCTTCCGCCAGCTCCGCCCATCCGTCGTCCAGCTCCTTGCGGCCGTCGGCCAGTTCCTGCCGCGCGTCCGCCAGCTTCTTTTCGGCGTCTTCGATCTCCTGCTTGCCGTCCGCGATCTTGGCCCAGCCGTCGTCGATCTGCGCCTGCGCGTCTGCGATCTTCTCGTCCGCTTCCTCCTTCAGGGATGTGTAGCGGATGTCGCCGCGCTGCTTCAGCAGGTCTTCGAGGCGGCCCTTCGCGGCGTCCGCCGCATCGCGGTAGCTTTCCGTGCCCGTGGCGGGCATGTCCCGCAGCCTCAGGAAGATCTCGGTGTAGTAATCCATGTCGAAGACGTCGCCGCGCACGTAGGCAAATCCGGCGATCTTCCCGGAGCCCAGGCTCGTGGAGCCCCTCTCGAAATTCGCGTAGTAGGGAGAATCGACCGTGCCGACGATGCGCAGTTCCTTTGAAACGAACAGATCCAGTGTATCTTCCTCGTT
>JAIKZT010000013.1 GCA_024682015.1 Clostridia bacterium | reverse complement strand
ACAACAAGGAATATTTCCACACCCTTGGCCGCGTGGCGAAAAACGTGCCGAAGATCGGCATCAACGTCGTAAAAAAGCAGCTCGGAAAGTACGGTGGAGGGCATGCATGAGATCGGCATCGTCCGGCAGCTTGTCCGAACGCTTACGGACTTTGCGGCAGAAAACGATGTGAAGGACATCCGGGAGGTTGTCGTGGACTGCGGGGAGCTCTCTCTTGTGATCCCGGAATATCTGGAGGAGCTCTACCCCGTGGTCGCGAAGGGCAGCATCCTGGAGAACGCGAAGCTGACGGTATGCATGGTCCCCGGCCTCGCCGAATGCGAAGACTGCGATGAGATCTTCAACGTGATCGAGCATAAAGGCTACTGCCCGAAATGCGGCAGCTTTGAAAAAACCGTGCTGAGCGGAAAAGACTTTACCATACGGGAGATTGTGGTCCCGAATTAAACAGGAAGAAGGAGGAGGTTTCATGCAGAAATACGATGTGATTGTCGTCGGCGCCGGCAACGGCGGTTTGTCGGCGGCGACATATCTGGCGACAGAGGGAAAAAAGGTACTGGTGCTCGAAAAGCACAACCTGCCCGGCGGCTGCGCCACGAGCTTCAGGCGCGGCGCCTACGAGTTCGAGGCGACGCTGCACGAGCTGTGCCAGATGGGCGACGGCAAGGAGGGCCGCCCCCGCGGCGCAGTGCGCAAGCTGTTGGAGGACCGCTACAAACTGGACGTGGAGTGCTGTGCGGCGAACGAGTCCTTCGCCTCCGTGGCGACCGATCCGGACGGCTTCAGCGTTGCCATGCCCGCGGGCGTGCAGGCCTTTATCGACGAGATGGAGAGGCAGGTCCCCGGCAGCCGGGAGTCCATGACGACGGTCCTTGAGCTGGGCCGCATGCTTCACGATGGGGTGGACTGGCTTGCCGCTCACGACAACGAGCCTTCGCCCCCGGCCAAGGTGGAGATGCTGCTCAAGTACTACGACCTGATGCGCGTTGTGCCCGTACCCACGGAGGAAATGCTGGACCGCATCGGCGTTCCGGAGAAGGCAAAGCGCATTTTCGAGTCCTACTGGACCTATGTTTCCGCGGACTCCACGAACATGAGCTTCGCGGTCTACACCTACATGACCTATGTGTATCTGACGCACCTGCCGTGGTTTGCCAGGAACAGGAGCCATGAAATTTCCATGGCCTTCGACGCACGCATCCGGGAACTCGGCGGCGACATCTGGTACAACACCGAGGTCAGACGCATCGACGTCAGGGATAAAAAGGTGCACGGCGTGGAGCTCGCGGACGGGACTTACATCCCCTGCGAGTGGGTCATCTCCAACCTCATGCCCCATGTGGTCTTCGACCGCATGGTGGATCACGGGGAGATCCCGGAGCGCAACCTGCGCATGATGAACGCCCAGAAGCTTGCGCAGGCGGCATTCACCGTCTATCTGGGGCTGGACGCCTCCGCGAAGGAACTGGGGCTGAAGAACTACGACACCTTCATGCGCCATACCCCCGACAACCGCAAGCAGTATCTTTCCTCCGACAGCATCGAGACGCACCGCGACATCACGTGCACAGTGCTGACGAACGCTCTGCCGGACGCCGCAGGCAAGGGCCGCGCCTTCATCCAGTTCTCAAAGTTCTATACCGGCGACGCCTTTGAGGCGATCCGGGAAGAGGACTACTTCAGGATCAAGGACCGCATCGCCCGCGAATGCGTGGAGCGCTATGAGGAGGTCACGGGCGTTGACCTGCAGGGTCATATCGAGGAGCTCGTCGTCGCCTCGCCCATGACGTGGGCACGCTATCTCGGCACGCCGAAGGGCGACGTCTACGGCTACGAGCCGGCGACCTGGGACGGCATGTTCCCCCGTGTCCAGAGCGGACACCATGAGGACTACACCGTGCACGGCCTGCGCTTTGTCGGCGGACACGGGACACAGATGGACGGCTACTCGCAGGCGTATCTCTCCGGCGCGGAGCAGGCCCGCTACATGCTTCTTGATATGAAGAAGGAGGGCAAGTAAGATGGCGAAATACAACTACGACAAAAAGGCGCTCAAGAGTCTGACTCCCTTCCCGTTCCTCGGTGAGGTCAAGACCCGCACGGCCGCCATCGAGGCCGCGCCCGCGACGCTGCCGAAGTCGATCTACAACCCGAACATCCTGGCCGGACGCCTTCACCCTGCAGTGCAGCACTGCGTGATTCAAAAGGTGGTCGACCACGTCGGGGCGAAAAGCTTCACGCTCGTCCCGGATGTGTCGAAGGGAACAACAGAGATGGCTTACTTCCGGGCCAGCCAGTATGTCTCAGTCGCACTGAACATTGACGGCGCGCCGGTGCACAAACCCTATACCATCCGCTCGGGCCCGAAGGATGCGCTCGGCACGGAGAACACCAGCTATATCCTCACCGTTAAGCGCACAGACCCCGCCTACGCCTCAGCCTGGATTCTGGACAACTGGAAAGAAGGCGATGCGGTTGACATCTCCGGCCCTCTCGGAGACTTCTATTATCAGGATCTGCGCGATGCAAAGCAGGTCGTGGCCCTCGCGGGCGGCTCCGGCATCACGCCCTTCTACTCCATGGCTGCCGCCATCGTCGACGGGATCGAGGATTTCAGCATGACCATCCTCTACGGTTCGCGTACGGCGGACGGCATTCTCCTCAAGGACGAGATCGAGGAACTGGCTGCCAGGAGCGACGGCAGGGTAAAGGTGGTTCATGTGCTCTCCCATGAGGAGAAGGAGGGCTACGAGCACGGCTTCCTGACGGCGGAGCTCATCAAAAAATACGCGCCGGAAGGCGACTACTCCGTATTCATG
>JAIKZT010000298.1 GCA_024682015.1 Clostridia bacterium | reverse complement strand
CCGGGTTTCAGATACGACAAAAACCGCTCCTGGAGTTCGGAGAACGCCACGTCCACGGTGCCTTCGGAAAAAACGGATGCGTTGTCGTTATAGTATTGTAATGTGAGGTCTGGTTGGGTCATGCGTTCCTCCTAAAACGTCGCCGCGGCGCGCTGCGCCGTATCCCAGCGATGCACGAGCAAGTCGATCGCCCGGCGGTCCATCATGCGCAGAAATGCGATACGATCCTGTTCTGTGCGGCCGGTCTGCCGCATGATCGTTTCCCGCAGCGGATGGTGGCTGCTGATCAGGAATTCGTTGCGCCGATGCAGACGCTCCAGATACTTGATCTCGGGCACTCCGGCGAATTTGCCTTGCGGCCCGCGATTGCATGGCGGACAGGCAAGCACCAGGTTCCACACGCCGTCCAGATTGACGTCCGGGAAATGCGGCTGCAGCATGTGCGGGAAAAAGTGATCCACGTCGCAGCTGTTTTCCAATCCCTGCACGACGGTGATCCCATCAAAACAGTAAAAGCATTTCCCTTTCTGATAACCGTTCAGCGCGTTGCGCGCGGAAGTCACGTTCCGGCGGCGATTTTCTTCGATCACGTACAACCTGCGGCCGGAATCGTCGTAGCGGACGTACATCATGTCCTTTGATATTCCAAGCTCCCAGGCCTTTTCCACGAGATGCCAGCGGGCTTCCGCCTCAGCGGGAAGATTCTCCGCGTTGAGGCTTTCCTGCAGGCGGAAGATCTCATCCGTCAGATGGATCTTCTTCGCCGCGCGCGAATAATCCTTCTTGTAAAACTGGATGGGAATATTCTGATTATTCACCACGTGGAAGGCGTCGATCACATTGTTGAACCCCTTGGCAACCGTGGTGTCCAGCAGTTTTTCGCGGCTGACCTGTCCATCGTTAAAGGCTTTGCAGGTGGCAAGAAATTCGCTTTTAGAGCTGGTCACCTGCTTCGGCGCCGTCTCCAGATGCCGGCACAGGTTTTCCGCATAGGGAACCGCCAGCTCGGCCAGCGTGACCTCCGTCTTGCCCTGTTCGGCAAGGGTCAGCAAAGACTCGGCCAACGCGAACTTGTAGGTCGCCACGTTGCGGCCAAACAGGATGATGGACCGCCAGTAAGACTCCCGTGAAGGATATTGCTCTTTGAATAATTCGATGCCGTCTGCCATAAAGGTTCCTGTTTCATTGCCTTGTTATATGCATTTTACACCATTTCCACTCTCTTTTGAATATTTGTCCCACCATCCCTAAAAGAACTCATCCTCCTCATCCTCATCCATCGCCATCATCATGAGGTAAAAGTCGTCCTCTTCGTCCTCGTCATCCTCGTACGTGTATGCATGGCAGGTCGGACGCCGGGCCGCAGGATGGGAGCGGCTGGGCGGGTCATCGGCGCCGCTGCCGATAAGCAGCGCGGCAAGCAGCAGAATCAGAATAAGCGCCATGGGCAAACCTCCGGGCGATCGTCGCATCCTCTTTTAAATCTCCTATTATGTTATATTGTCCTCCCGCATGTGTCCCATACGAAGGTCAGAAACGCAAAACGGAGCAAATACTCAAAGATTCGATATTTCCACAGGATGTCTTTAACCGGCGCATCCCTCTGCGGTTCACGCCGCATGGAAAAGATGCTACAATAGTTTCGACCCATAAAACCGTACGGATATAACAAAAGGAGAACATACCATGCCCTGCACCACACTGTTAGCCGGCAAGAAAGCCACCTTCGACGGATCCACCATGATCGCCCGCAACGAGGACGCGGGCGGCACGGGCTTTTCCCCCAAGAAATTTCTGGTGGTCCTGCCCAAGGATCAGCCGAAGACGTATAAGAACGTAAGCGGCAAGCTCACCGTAAAGCTGCCGAAGAACCCCATGCGCTACACGTCCATGCGCGATGCGGACGTGGAGAAGGAAGGCCTTTGGGCGGCTGCGGGGGTCAACGAGGCGCACGTCTCCATGACCGCTACCGAGACCCTTACCACGAACGAGCGCGTCGTCTCCGCGGATCCCTTCGTGGAAGCCGGCATCGGCGAGGAGGACATCGTTACGCTCGTGCTGCCCTACATCCGCTCCGCGAGGGAAGGCGTGCTGCGCCTGGGCAAGCTGCTCGAAGAGTACGGCACCTACGAGATGAACGGCATCGCGTTCTCGGACGCGGACGAAGTCTGGTGGCTGGAGACCATCGGCGGGCACCACTGGATCGCGAAGCGCGTTCCCGACGACTGCTACGGCGTCGCGCCGAACTACTTCAACATCGACGAATTCGACCTGGCGGACGCGCTGGGCAAGAAGGAGGCTCACCTCTGCTCCGCGGACCTGAAAGGCTTCATCGACGATAATCACCTGGACCTGTCGCTGGACGGGCGCTTCAACGCGCGCACCGCTTTCGGCAGCCACTCCGACGGAGACCACTGCTACAACACGCCCAGAAGCTGGTACATCGGCCGCACGCTCAGCCGCAAGCAGTACCGCTGGGACGGGCCGGATGCTGACTTTACGCCTGTTTCCGACGACATCCCCTTTATCATGAAGCCCGACCGCAAGCTCACGGTCGAAGACTTCAAATATGCGCTGTCCAGCCACTATCAGGGGACGATGTACGATCCCTATTCGGGTCACAGTGACCCTCTG
>JAIKZT010000291.1 GCA_024682015.1 Clostridia bacterium | reverse complement strand
GAGGATGAGCGGCTTCTTCGCGTCGAGCTTCTTCAGGTACTCCCGGTTCGCCGTCTCCCACTGCAGCCGGTAATCCAGGCGCGCCAGCTCATTCTGCGAATTGGGCGTGTAATTGGTGACCATGTAGAAGTCCGGGAATTCCAGCGTAATGGCCCGCCCTTCCTTATCGTGTCCTTCGGCGTCGATGTGGAAATTCACGGCCAGGGGCTTCTTTTTCGTAAAGATCGCCGTGCCCGAATAGCCCTTCTTTTCCGCGCTGTTCCAGTATTCCTCGTACCCCGGCAGGTCGACCGCGGCCTGACCCGGCTGGCACTTCGTCTCCTGGATGCACACGATGTCCGCGTCCTCTTCCTGCAGATACTCGAGCAGCCCCTTTCCCAGCGCCGCCCGTATTCCATTCACGTTCCAAGTGATGATCTTCACAGCAACCCTCCAAAAAACTATTAATACTTACCAATTCATTCAATCAAGTATACCATGAAAAACTCAGATCTAGCTAGGAGAATGCAACAGCGAAGCCGCAGCGACAAACTCTGAAGGAGTCGTTGGTGGTTTACGGTGAGCGAAGGCGTAAAGAAGGGTCGAGCTTTGCGAGAGGCGGGAGTGTCTGAGCAGGATTTCGACCGTAGAAACCCTGCGAGTTGCCCGCCGTGCCCTTCTTTGCTCCTGTGCGAACCGATAAACCACCCGGCTCCTGAAGGTGCGGAGCAGCAGCTTTGCTGTTGCAGAAGAGTAGCAATATTGCTGTTATTGCGGAGCAGCGGCTTCGCTGTTGCAGAAGAGCAGCTATAAACAGAACAGCTGCCCTGTTCATGCAGAAGAGCAGCTGTTTTGTTAATGCAAAGTAGAATCGATATCGCTATACAACTGTGCGAAGATATCAATGCATCAGCTGTGCAGCAGCCTTAGAAGCCCTTGTCTTCGATGAGCGGATACAACTCTTCGCCTTCCACCAGCATGATCCGGTAACTCTTGGTCTCATCATAGACCAGACCGGTGTCCGCGAATGGATCGGAGGGATCGATCTCGCCCGTCCATAGACCCAGGAAACGCTCCGTATCCTTTTCGTAGATCGCCACGATGGCTCGCATCATGCTTACGCCCTTGGCCGATTTGTCCAGGCCCACGTAGATCTCGCCGGACCCCTCATCCACGAGGTTCAGCACCGTCGGATCCTCGTCCAGCTGGTCTGCGCGCTCTATCCGGATGTAGTGGTACAGGCTGCCCGGAGCCTGAGAGGCCAGCATATCCCAGCTTCCAAGGTGAGCATTCCCCGATTCCGCCGAGGTGGTGAGCAGAAGCATGGCGGTTTCCTGCGCGCCGTCCGCGAAGGTGATCCCATCCAGCAGGCTCACGTCGCTGGCCTTGCCGGACAAAGCAGAGAACTTGCCGCCGGCATAGGTAAAGCCCTCGTTTCCGGACTTGCCGAAGACGTTGCCCTTGTCAACACGCATGTTCAGAGCGCAGCCATTCTGTGAGAGGCTGCCGCCGCCAAGCCCTGCGTCCTCTGCGAGGCAGAAGCCGTAGTCCGATCGGACATACAGCTCGCCGCTGCCGCTCAGCGTGATGTCCGCGCCAAAGCCGCAGATGCCGGCGATCAGGCTGTCCTCCACGTACGGGTCTCCGCTGGCCGCGGAATTCTTATCCAGCGTGATCAGGTTCGTACCTTCGACGACGATGTCGAGGTCCTCCCGGGTGAATACGGCTGCGAAGGCGTTATCGCCGGGGTTAGCAGGATCGAGTTCGCCGCAGAAGCCCGAAGACAGCCTTGCGCCCTTGAGGGTCAGCCGGGCGGGTTCTCCTCCCTCTGCGGGAGTATAGCTTACGCTGCCGTCGCCCAGCACATCGTCCCGGTTGTATTCCGAAACATGCACGCCGCCCACGTAGGTGTCGTACATCCGCGTATCCAGAGTCGGCAGGACGTCGAAGTAGATCAGCTCCATGTCTTCCGTGATCACGTCCGTGACCTGCACGCAGTTGTTCGTGTAATTCATTCCCACGCTGTCCTCCGTATGGAAGAAGCAGAAAGTTCCCCGATACTCATCAAAGGTGAACTCCATGGGGACGGCTTCCGCCGCGGGAACGATGCTGTAGTGGTATTGTCCGCTCCCGCCGCTGACGTACTTCGAGAAGTCCAGGGCAAAGGATGTGCCCACGTCGCCGGACGGGATAACGAGCTCGGGATTGCGCCCCTCTCCGTCCACGCCCACCGTAAAGGGCTTGTCCCAGGACAGCTCGAAAGGATTCGTCGTGAGCGTGCAGCTTTCCGTGTAGCGCTCTGTGCCGGCGACCGTTTCGACCGTGTACAGCATGATCCGCAGACGGTAGCTGCGGTCCGGCGATTCGAAGATACGGACCCATTCTCCCGGCGTCAGCTCAGTGGGTACGACGTCGGCAAGATAGAGGGTATCGTCGACGCTGAAGGAGACAACGCCCTTTCCCTTATTGTAGACGACGTCGCCGTGGCTGAGGTAGGAATAGGTGTTGGCGGGTTCGGTGTCCCTGTCGCACCAGACAAGTTCCCCGTCCTCGTTGATATAGGTGCATTCCAGCACCGCGTAGGCGTCGACCTTCGTCCCGGCCGCAAGGTCCGCGGGGATCTCGACGTCAAAGGCGATGTCCGCCTTGCCGATCCGGTGATCCCCTATCATGGCGGGGTCACTGTCGTCCAGAGTGAAGGAGAAGCCGGAAACAACGCTGGTGTCGAATACGGCGATGGGGGTGATGTTCCAGTCGGGCATGGTGAAGCGGATCGCGCCGCCGCCCATATCCTGGATGTCGCGCGGGCTGTACTGCGGCCAGCCCCAGCGGGCGAATACACTGCCGGGCAGTCCCTCCGGGGGATACAGGGTGACCGTATCGCCCGGGCAGACCGGGAATTCCTTGCCGAACACCTCGGCCGTATCACCGCCGCGGGTGATCTCGATCTTCGTTTCGTCTGTGCTCAGGCCTCCGGCAATGATCTCCAGACTGCGGGGAATGCCGTCCATCACGACGAAAGTGCGGGAATCCATCCAGTCGGGTTCGGAAACGTAGGTAACATAGGTGTTTTCATCACCCAGGACCAGTTCCCCGGTGGTCGGTCCTTCGCTGTCCGGATCGCTCCAGGTGAAGCTGTGGAAGCCGTTCACCACCGTCCTCGGCGCTATGACCGCCGAGGTCTCGATCTCGTCCGACTCCGGATACGTGTTGATGTACGCCGCCCGGTCGGAGCAGATGTAAGCGCTTTCCGCGGCATATATGCCGCACAGTTCCTTGCCGATGCTGCTGATGCGCACACTGGCGTTCCCGTCGACGGTCACGGTCTTCTCCGACCAGACAGAACCGAGCTTGTTGCAATAGAGGCTTGCGCTCTCTTCGCTGTACGTCTGGATCTCTACGGAGCAGTTGTCCTCCATGCGGATGTGGCCTTCGGCAATCATCGCCTGGGCCGCCCCCGCTCTGGTGCCACCGCCCATGCCGGCCGAGATCCAAAGGACCGTATCTCCGCCGATGAGGATATTCCCCTTCGCATCCAGCGCGGCGGCGCAGCCGTAGTAGCCCGGCTTTGGATCCGTTTCCTTTATGCAGTCCGCGTGGATCTCCAGATCGATCGCGCCAATGGTGCGGATATCTCCGGACGCGCAGACGGCGGAGATCTTCTCGCCTGTGTAGTAATAGCTTCCGTTCGGCTGCTCTTCCCGCACCATGGCGTACGGTCCGAAAGCCCGGATCGTCAGGTGTGCTCCCGGCTCGCCGGTCAGGATAACGGAGCCGGTGTCGTTCAGGATGGCGGCGCTGTCCGCGAAGTGCACCAGCTTTCCGTCGCCCCACTGGTCGATCCAGCCCACGGTCTCCGTGTTCTGCTCGATGGCGCAGTTTGCTGCCGCATAGACCGTCAGATCGCCGTTGCTGCCTTCAGCCGTGCGGATCTCGTGCAAGCTGGGATTCCAGACATCAGGGTCTCCGTCCAAAGTCAGGATGCCCTTCCCCGCGTCAAAATGCGCAAAGCGGACATAGCCCTCTTCCGGTACCTTACGTGTCCTGTTGTATTCGTTGGTATAGATGCCGTTGACGGTGTCGTAATAGATATCGGGATAGCGCGCGTCCAGACGCATCCAGGTGCCGCTGTCCTTGCCGTCGTAGATCGTGTGTTCGCCGTTGGAGTTCCAGGCGTTGGTCATGTAGAGCTCCACCGCGGAGGCGGCTCTCGCGGATACCTTGGACTCATCGGCGGTCCATTCTATCTCGAAGGGCTCGCTGTAGTAGTGCAGACCGTCAAAGAGGACGGTAAGGCGGTACTGGGTCGTCGTCCCGGGCCTGGAATACTGCCGCTCTTCGGTGAACTCGGCGAGACCGTGCATGCTCGCCTGGAAAGTTCCCAGCTCCGGCCGGTTGATCCAGCGGCCAGTAGCATTGTTGTAGCTCTGCAGCCATACGCCTGCGCTGTACGCCGTGTCGGGCTTAAAGATCTCCTCCTCGCTGTGCTTCTCCAGAGTGCCGTTGGCAGTCTGCTTTCCGCTGTTCTTTTTGTAAAGCTTTTGGACTTCGTAGGCGTTCATCTCCCAGATGACAGCCGCTGTGCCTTCTCCGCCGCCAAGCACCGTCTGGGTAGACGGAAGCGGGTCGCTCGCGAAGGGCTCCACGGGCTGAACGCCGCCAAGGGTCAGCTCCATGCATTCCGTTACGTGCTCGATCCGGTAGCGCCGGTTCTCGTTTTCGTCGATCGTCGGAAGGATATACGTCTTTCCGTCCTTATACAGGCCGATGTTGTTGCCCCGGTAACCGAGCTCGGCAGCTGCTACAAACTCCAGAGCCTCGCCGGCCGGAACGCAGAAGCGCCCCATTTCGTCCACATAGACTCTGCCCACCGGGCTCAGGGTTACTTTATCCGGATCGTAGTCGACCTGCACCGTATAGCCCAGGCAATGGGCATAGGTCTTATTGCCCTCTTCGCTTTCGCCGTAGGTGGTGATCGCGGCCATGCCCGCGGGGTCCTCCTGTGGCAGCTTCACCGCGAAGCCGCTTTCCGGATAATCGATGAAGATGCCCGCGTCATACGAATCCACATTTAAATCTTCCGCCATCAGATCGGCGTCCTCGTCAGCGTACCAGTCGCTGAGCAGCTTGGCGGTATTCATGCTGATATCCACGCGCTTGGCGTTCAGACCTGCGCCGGTGCCTCCGGCGCTGCTATCCACGTCGGTCACGTCGATATACAGGGCCGGGGAATCGATGTCGATAGAGCTTTCCGCGTTGATGCCGATCGCCGCGTACTCGTTGTCCAGATACGGCGCATGGGCCTCTATGGAGATGTTACCGCCCCAGATCCGCACGTCTTTCGCGTTGATGCCCACCGCGCTCTGCTCCACGCGGGAAAGAGGCTTTTTCGGGTTGATGCTGACGATATCCAGGTCTGCGTTGTTGAGGAACAGGGAGGTCCTTCCGATCTCGTCCTGAACGTCGATCCCGCAGACGTCAAATGATCTTGAGCCTTCAACGTCGATGCTCAGCTTTCCGCCGTTCTCGGAGTACATGTTGAGCTCGCCGCCATTGAGGCAGTGCACATAGATGCCGTAGTCCAGTCCCGCGATGCTGCGGATGACGCTCTCATAATCCTCGATGCTGATGGAAGCGATGCAGTTCAGCTGGGCGGACGGATCGGGAGAGAGTATCTCGATGGGGCCGCCCTCGTAGCCGTTCATATGGAGGATAAACTCATAAGGATAATCGACGCCCGCTTCTCCCGTCTCGATCTCCTCAAGGAAAAGATGCGTGCCGGTGCGCGAGGATCTTACGGTCTGCGTCGAGCAGTCGTAGCCTTCACCGGGCGAGAGGACCACTCTGTCCGAGCGGTCTCTGCTGTCCTCAGGCCAGATCGCAACGGTCAGTGGCAGACGTTCGTACACGGGTGTGAAGGAGAAATAGCATTCGGTCTCGCTCTTCGGCGCATAGATCGGATTCAGGGTATTCAGGCTGACGGGAATGTCCAGGACCGTCATCGCTTCCGCGTTCGGGTCGTCGACTTTGATCACGTCCGTCCTGCCCGTGTAGCCCGCATGCTGCGGAGTCATCAGGTCGATATTCTGCACGTGCAGCAGGTCGTCTTTGTCGGTGCGGTATACGAGGTCGCAGTTCCAGCACTCGAAGACGTAACCGGCGCGTTCGTCCGCTGTCAGGATCGGCGTATCCTCAAAGCGGCAGCAGCTCACGTACTTTGAGGACTTGCCGTGTTCCACGACGATGACGCGTCTTCGTTCCTCTCCCATTTTCGGAAGGTTCTTGACCTGTGTAAACCCGCAGCCTGTGCAGACCCGCTGCATGCTTCCCTCGGTGTACCAGTCGGGGAACGCGGTGATCTCCCATTCGTCGAAGGTATGGGGCTCGATATCGTACCACTGACCGCATTCCGGATCGTCGCAGATCCTTCCGTGCTGTCTTACGTTCAGTTTCCGGAAGCTGTGGTCATATTCGTCTCCGCTGTAGAAGGAGCCGTGGGCGTGGAGTTTTTTTGCGATCTTCGCGTCCTGGCGGTAGCCGCAGACCAGGCAGACGCGGTGCTTGCTGCCCCTGGATTTCTCCGTAGCTTCCTTGTCCAGGATCCAATCCCCCCAGCTGTGCTCGCTTCTGGCGTTGATCTTTTTACCGCAGACGCACTCGCACCAGTGCTCAGAACTGGTGCTGTAATACTGGAAGATATGTCTGTCGTGCCTGCCCAGAGGAGCGATCACTTCGCCGTCCTCATAGCCGCAGACCCGGCAGACGTGCCCCAGAAGGCCCGGCTCGGTCGCGGTCGGGTAGGTCAGGATCTGGCGCTCGGCAAACTCGTGTTCGCGCACTTCGTCTGCGAACTTGCCCAAAGCGCCGCAGCCGACGCAGCGGTAGATGTGTCCGCCGTCAGCCTGCACCCACTCGTAGCGGTGGCGCGCCCTAAGGCTGGCCTCCCTAGTCCGGGAGAGGAGATTTCCGTCGCGATCGGTGATCTCGCAGTAATAGCAGTATTCCTTCTCGCAGGCGTCCGAGGGTACATAGGTCGTCAGCGTCGAACTTTGCGCCCCGCTGGTGATCGCGTCGTTTCTGCCCCAGTACTCCTCGTCTCCGGCAGTTTCGTCCGTCAGCTTTTCCGGCTTTCCATCGGCTCCGTCCTTGCGGTACCACTGGTAATAGAGCTCGCTTGGGTCACCGAACACGCCCACATAGAAGGAGACTCGATTCGTGTGCAGATAATCGTCGTTTCTGCCGTCGGAAACGTAGGCCCCGGTGTTTCTGGGCTGGGAAAGGATGCTGCCGAAGACGGCCGTGGTAGAGCGCTCGTAGCTATAGGGGGTTATCTCGCAGCAGGGCTGTCCGCAATCGCAATCCTCCTTGCAGCGCCCGCATTCTTCGCAGTAGTGATCCTTCCATGCGGAGGACTGAACGCAAACCTCGTGGAAGCAGCCAAGCTGCTCACTTTCGCTGATGCAGCAATCGGTGCAATAGCCGCAGTCTCCGCAGAAATCCACTACGCAGGAAAAATTCGTTTCGCAGTTTTCGCAGCGGTGTTCCGGCGCCACGAAGTCCGGATCCTCCACGCAGATGCCGCATTCGCAGCCTTCGATTTCGGACGCATCCAGGCAGCAAACCTCGCAGAAGCCGCATAGATCGCAGAGCTCGCCGTTGACGCAGGTAAAGCCATCGCAGTTGGGGCACATATGCTCCGAGGTGTCTTCAAATTCTGCGCTTTCCACGCAGAGTCCGCAAACGCAGCCAGCCTCTTCGGAGACCGCCAGGCAGCAGTCCAGGCAGAGGCCGCAATCTTCGCAGAACTCTTCAACGCAGGAAAAGGCGTCCATGCAGCGTTCGCAGCGGTGCTCGGGGTCATCAAAGTCTCCGCTTTCCACGCAGATGCCGCAGTCGCAGCCGTAGCTCTCGGAGTTGCTCTTGCAGCATTCCGGGCACATGCCGCAGTCCTCGCAGGGGGTCACGTCCATGCAGATGAGGCATTCGTCGCAGCCCGGGCAGAGATCCGCGCAATCAAGGCAGTGGGCATCCGGGTTCGTGGGGCACCATTCGCCGTCTTCGCCGATGTGCTTGTGGCAGTCAGGGCAGTGATTCCCCGCGTCGACGCAGCATTCTATGCAGAGTTCAGACCCCTCACAGCGATCGTTATCCTGGAAGCATATGCGGCACCGCGGGCAGTGCTGTTCGTCCTCAACGCCGCAATCGATGCAAAGGCCGCAGTTCGTACAGAATTCTCCGGGATCTGCTGTTCTGGCATCGATAGCAAAGCACTTATCACAATCCTCGCAGACAATACAGCAATTCTGGCAGTGCCAATCCCCGTCAGCACACATGGTGCCGTTATCATAGGCAGCATACATACAGGCCCCGCAGTACTCGCACCAGGCGTTGTGCTTGTCATGGCAGACATAGCACATGTTCCAGCCGCACTGGGTGCATCTCTCCTCATCGTGCCGGTGGCAGTTCGGGCAGTGTTCATCCTCCGTCCAGCAGCTCCTGCACCTTTTGCATTCCTTGCAGTAGTCTTCGCCTTCCGTGGTTCCGTATATGCATTCGCCGCAGCTTTGGCAGTGCGCGTGCTCTCTCGCGCAGTCCCAGCACAGGCCGCACTCGTCGCAAAAATAGTCGTCAAAATCATTGGGATCCGGCCATTCATCCCAATCTCCGTCATTGATGAGCCGTTTGAAATAGCTGCAATTCCAGCAGGAATATGTAAGAGACTTGGCTTCAAAAATGCTCAGGGTGACTGTTTCTTCGTCGTAATCCACATACGCCCAAGCGTTTATGGGCACGAGGGAAACGATGAGCATCGCTATGAGCAGCACGCTGACCACCCGCTTCAGATACTGACTAAAGTTCTTCATGAGCACCTCCATGAAAAAAGCGTATAATCCTACATAAATAATTGTAAAAGATTATCCGTCAACAGTCAGTGGCACATGTGATACACTTTTCAAAGAGGCACAAAAAACACCTGCCAGGTGCGGCAGGCGATACGGTTCGGATACCCTATTCTTGCTCTTTATCCAAGAGGCTCGTTACGATGAGCTTGCTCTCCAGAAGGACAGCCATCAGTTCCCACTTGTTCTCAAAGCCCCCTGTTCTTTTGACCCGCTCGATGATCTTGCGTACGCCGATCCTGGAGAGATACAGCTTTTCCGCTGTTTCGTCGTAGGTCAACCCTCGCACAAAGCATCTGAGCACGTCCAGCTGCCTGTCCGTAAGCTCTGCGGAAAGCATTCCCTTCAGCTCCACGTTTGGCGGAGACTCCGGAAACACGTGCTCCCCCGCGAGCGTGCGGTCGATGACGCCGACCAGGTCCGCGCTGCCGTGATCCTTGTACCAGAGGCTGTCGGATGCCCCGTTCTTCGCCCGTTTCAGGATCGCGGGGTCTACAAGGCTCGTAAGGGCAACGATCTTCGCCTTACTGCCCCGCTTCTTAAGCCGTTCTCCGACAGACAGCCCGTTGTGGTTATGGAGCGTCTGCACGTCCATCAGCACGAGATCGATCCCGGCATTAAGACAGAACGTCTCCGCTTCGAAGGCGTCGCGGTACATGGCGACGACCTCAAAGCGGCCGTCCCCGGCAAGGAGATCGCTCAGGAATTTCTGTATGATGAGATTGTCTTCAACGATGACTGTCCTTATCATAGTTTCAGTATCTTCTCATGTCAGTAGTTGCATGTATTTGGCTGGCTCATCCGCTGCATATGCCTTGGAAGGGTCACCCTTAAAAACAGGGCGGGCCAAAACAGCCCGCCCCATGTCCCCGTTATCCGCTTGCGCGTTTACCGGGCAACTTGTCCCCGGTGCTTCGATTTTCACGATGTCCCGGGCTCTTATCCTGCGGTTTTACCCGCGGCTACTGATGATATTATAGACTACAGGGAGCACTTTTTCAAGAGGGCTTCCCAACGTCTGTCGACTTCCGCCTGCAGCATGGCGACTTCTTCTTCCTTGCCCGGCTTCAGCAGATGCTTGAATCTTCCCTGCAGCTTCAGGAACTCCTCGATGGGCCACTTTTCCTTGGGCTCATACGTGAGGGTCCATTTTTCGCCGTCCACGACCTCGTACATCGGCCAGAAGTGCGTGTTGACCGCAGCTTTGCAGATGTCCATGATGTTTTCGGCATCGTAACGCCAGCCTCTGGGGCACGGCGCGAGAATGGTCAGGAAGCAGGCGCCCTTCGTGTAGATCGCCTTTTCTGCCTTCTTGTGCAGGTCGGAGAAATTGCCCAGGAACGTGGTCTGAGCCACATAAGGCACGCGGTGAGCCGCGATGACTTCCGTGATGTCCTTTCTGTTCTGGGGCTTGCCGTCGGAGACCTTGCCGGCCGGCGTGGTCGTCGTATCGGCGAACATCGGGGTAGCGGAAGAACGCTGGATACCGGTGTTCATGTACGCTTCGTTGTCGTAGCATACGTAGACCATGTCGTGGTTTCTCTCCATGGCGCCGGACAGGGACTGGAATCCGATGTCGTAGGTGCCGCCGTCGCCGCCGACCGCGATGAATTTGAACGTGTCGTCGATCTTACCCTTCTTCTTCAGGGCGTTGTAAGCTGCTTCCACGCCGCCGGCTGTCGCCGCCGCGTTCTCAAACGCATTGTGGATGTAACTGTCCGTCCAGGAGGAGTACGGATACGTGAACGTGGAAACTTCCATGCAGGAAGTCGCGTTGCAGATGACCGCGTGATCCTCGGGCTTGACGGCCTTCAGGACGTTTCTCAGCGCGATGGTGGCGCCGCAGCCGGCGCACATTCTGTGTCCCGGAGTGAGTCTGTCGGGACGGCTCATAAATTCCTTGAAATTATAATCGCTCATGATGTCCCTCCTACTCTCTGACGTTGACATAGCGGTACGGCAGTTCGCCGGTGGCGAAGTTGCCGGTCATCAGATCGCCGTAGATCTTTTCCATATCCTCGACGGTGATGTCTCTGCCGCCCAGACCGTAGACCATGGACAGGACGTCCGGGGTCTGCTTGGCGGTGAACAGCGCGGCGCGCAGTTCGCAGGACATCGGGCCGCTGTTGCCGGAGAAGCTCTCGGCTCTGTCCATGGCGGCGATGGCCTTGACGCCCTTCAGGGCTTCGGCGATCTCTTCCGCGGGGAACGGCCGGTAGACTCTCAGCTTGAGCACGCCCACCTTCTTGCCTTCGGCGCGCAGCTTGTCGCAGGCGTCCTTGGCGGCGCCGGCAGCCGAGCCCATGATGACGATGGCATACTCGGCATCATCCATGCAGTACTTCTCGAAGAAGCCGTATTCGCGGCCGAACTTCTCGCCGTATTCCTTGGAAACGGCAAGGATGGTCGACTTGGAATCACGCATCGCCTGGGCGACGCCTCTTCTGGCTTCCATGTAATACTGGGTGACGGAATACGGGCCAGCAGCCATGGGATCCGCCGCGTTCAGCAGGTAATCCTCGGGGTTATAGGTGCCGACGAAATCCTTGACGTCCTGATCCTCGTTCAGCGTGATGTTCTGAACGGCGTGGGACGTGATGAAGCCGTCCTGGCAGACCATGACGGGCAGCATGACCTTCTCGGAGATGCGGAACGCCATGCACATGTTGTCGTACGCTTCCTGGTTGTCCTCGGAATACAGCTGGATCCAGCCGCAGTCCTTGGCGCCCATGCCGTCGGAGTGGTCCGCGTTGATGTTGATCGGGCCGGACAGCGCGCGGTTGACCAGCGCGAGCACGACGGGCAGTCTGTCGGAAGAAGCGATGTGCAGCTCTTCCCACATGAGGGCGAGACCCGCGGAAGACGTGGCCGTCATCGCTCTGGCACCGGCAGCGGATGCGCCGATGGTGGCGGACATGGCGGAGTGCTCGGATTCCACGGGAACGAATTCGGTGTCGATCAGTCCGTTAGCCACGTAGGAGCTGACGAACTGGGGGATCTCGGTGGAAGGCGTGATGGGGAAAGCCGCCATGACGTCGGGATTGATCTGACGGATCGCGGTCGCGATGGCCTCGTTGCCGGACAGTCTCTCTCTGATCTTGTTTGCCATGTTACTTCTCCCCCCTTCTCATCTCGATGGCACCGAAGGGGCAAACCTTGGCGCAGATGCCGCAGCCTTTGCAGTGGTCAAAGTCGAAGTCGCCTCTCTTGCCGTCCTTGACGGGGATGCAGCTGTCGGGGCAGACGGGAGCGCACAGCAGGCACTGCTTGCATTTCTCCTCGATGAACTTCGGCGTGTCGACTCTCCATTCGCCGGTCTTGAACTGGACGGCGCCGCCCGCGCAGACGATGCTGGCGCCGGTGGTCATGTCCTTCCATTTAACGTCGAGTCCCTGTTTCGTGATGTCTGTTCTCATTATCCGCGCACCTCCTCTAAAGCCATCTTCAGAGCGTCCATGTTGCCCTTGATGACCTCGGGCTTCGTGGCGAACTTATGAGCATACGAAGTTTCCATTTCCTTCAGGAAGGCGTCGATGTCCATGAGGCCGGTGACCTTCAGGGTCGCGGCCAGCATCGGGGAGTTGGGGAAATACTTGCCCAGCGTCGCGATGGACACCTTGCGTGCGTCGATCGTGCAGACTCTTCCCTTGTAGCCTCTCAGCATGGGACGGATCTCTTCCGGGCTCTTCGCCGTGTTGATGATGATGGCACCGCCTTCTTTCAGACCTGCTGTCACATCGATGTCTTCGATCAGGGTCTCATCTACGACCACGACATAGTCGGGGTCG
>JAIKZT010000261.1 GCA_024682015.1 Clostridia bacterium | reverse complement strand
CCCGTTCCGTGACCCAGCCCATGGCCGAAATACGGCCCGTATCCGGCCTCGGCGATGATGTCTGCCGCGATCTTGTGGCACTCATCCCCCTTCATGCCGGCGCGGATCTTCTCGCAGCAGGTCTGCTGCGCCAGGCGAACGGTCTCGTACACGCGCTTCATTTCCTCCGTCGCGTGGCCGATGGCCACCGTGCGGGTCATGTCCGCGTGATAGCCGCCCACCATGGTGCCATAGTCCATCGTGACGAAATCGCCTTCCTCGATGAGCTTATTGCCGGGCACGCCGTGCGGGTAGCTGCTCTTGGCGCCGGACACGCAGATCGTATCGAAGCTGATGCCTTCGCCGCCGTGGGTGAGCATCCAATGTTCGAGCTCCACGGCCGCGGACCTCTCCGTGATGCCGGGCTTCAGGAAGTCCAGCATGTGCAGGAACGCCTGCGCGGAGATCTCCTCCGCCTGGCGGGTCAGCTCCATTTCCTCTTCATCCTTGACCATGCGCAGCGTTTCGACCAGCCCCTCCACGGGGATGATCTCCTTGCCGGCCAGTTCCTTCGTGAAGTTCAGGTAATCGCTGAGGCTCAGGTAGTCGCGCTCCACGCCGATCTTCGTGTACGGACAGGCCTTCAGCAGATCGATGGGCCTTGCCGTGCCGCTCGTCTCGTAAAAGCTCAGCCAGGTGAGCTCCTGCGCCATCTCGCGGTAACGGAAGTCCGTCAGGATGGTCGCGCGGGTCTTCGTGACCCACAGCGTGCAGTCGTTGCCCTTCTTGCCCGTGAAGTAAGAAACGTTCTCCACGTGGGATACGTACAGGCCCTCGATGCCGGCGCCGTCCAGCATGGCCTGCAGCCTTTCTATCCTCTGTTCGTACTTACTTTTCAAAGCGCACCGCCTCTCCCAGGATGCCGTAGATCTCCGACACGACCTGTGTGTATGCCATTTCCGCCGCGAAATACTGCGCCGCCAGCGGGTCGGAAGCGACGACGGCGTACAGCTGCTGTACCTGCTGCATCATGTCGTCGGGAGCCTTGCCGCCGTTCAGCATCATCTGCGTCTGGACTTCCATGTTCTTCTCCTGGAAGTCGTTCACCATCTTGGCCAAGGACGGCTCTGCGTCCACCTTGGCTTTCGCGGCCACGTAATTCTTGTACTGATCCGTCTCCTTCAGGGAACGGGCCAGATCGTGCGCGAGATCGTATACGTTGTTCATCCGTTAAACCTCCATGAATACCGGTATGATGACGGGGCTTCGCTCCGTTTTCTCATAGATAAAGTTGCGCAGGCGCGCCTTGCAGATGTCCGCGATGGCAGAGACGTCCTTCCGGCCGTTCTTCTCGCAGAACATCAGCTCTTCCTCCACGGCCGTGCGGGCTTCCTCCAGCAGATCGCCCTGCTCCTTCACATAGACGAAGCCCTTGGAAACGAGTTTGGGACCCGCCAGCAGCCTACCGCCTTCGAAGACGGCCGAGATGACGATGAGCCCCGCCTCGGACAGGTAGCGCCGCTCGTTCAGAACGGAACTGCCCACGTCGCCGATGCCCAAGCCGTCCACCATCACGGCGCCGGCCGGCACGGTCTCCTTCGCCTTCTTCGCTTTGCCGCGGGTCAGCTCGAACACGTCGCCGTTGCTGCCCAGCAGGATGCGGGAGCGGTCCCGGCCGAGGCTTTCCGCGATGTGCGCGTGAGCCGCCAGGTGCTTCATCTCGCCGTGCACCGGCATGAAGTACTCCGGCCGCAGCAGCGTGTGGATGAGCTTGAGCTCTTCGCTGGACGCGTGACCCGACACGTGCGTTTCGGCAATGTCGTTGTAGATGACCTCCGCGCCCTTTTCCATGAGGGCGTTCACGACGTTCGATACCATCTTCTCGTTGCCAGGCACCGCCGTAGACGAGAGGATGACCATGTCGTTGGGCCGGATCTGCACCTGCCGGTGCGTGCTGCTCGCCATGCGGGCCAGCGCGCTCATGGGCTCGCCCTGGCTGCCCGTCGTGATGATGACGAGCTTGTCGTCGGGGATGCCCTTGATCTTGTTGATGTCCACGAGCGTATTCGCAGGGATCTCCAGGTAGCCGAGCTCTTCGGCGATGTTCACCATGTTCTCCATGCTGCGGCCGGAAACGGCGACCTTGCGTCCGTTGACCGCGGCCATGTCGATGATCTTCTGCACCCGGTGCACGTTCGAGCTGAACGTCGCGACGATGATGCGCTTTTTCGTGGAGGCGAAGATGGTCTTCAGCGATTCCCCGACTACCTTCTCCGAGGGCGTATAGCCCTTGCGGCCCGCGTTCGTGCTGTCCGCCATCAGGAGCAGGATGCCCTCATCCCCGAGCGCGGCGAGGCGCGACAGATCGATGGGCTCTCCGTCCACCGGCGTATAGTCGATCTTGAAGTCTCCGGTATGGAAGACCTTGCCGACCGGCGTATCGATGCAGAACGCCAGCGAGTCGGCCACGCTGTGGGTCGTGTGGATGGCCTCGACGGAGAACACGCCGAGCTTCAGAACGTCTCCCGGCGCGATCTCATGCAGGTCCGCGTCCACCTGATATTCTCTCAGTTTATTTTTGATGAAGCCTATGGTCAGCCTGGTGCCGTAGATGGGCACGTTCAGGGACTGCAGCAGGTACGGCACGGCGCCGATGTGGTCCTCGTGCGCATGGGTGATGACCACGCCGCGGATCTTCTCGCTGTTCTCGATGAGATACGAAAAGTCCGGGATGACCACGTCGATCCCCAGCATCTCGTCGCCGGGGAAAGCCATGCCGCAGTCGATGACCATCATGTCGGAGCCGTACTCGAGCACGGTGAGATTCTTGCCGATCTCGTGCAGGCCCCCGATGGGGATGACCCGCAGCTTCCTGCTCTTGTAGACCTTAGGCCTGATTTTGGTTGTCATTATAAGCGTTATCCTTTTACTACGATATTGACGAGTTTTCCGGGTACCGCGATGACCTTGACGACCGTCTTGCCTTCCGTGAGGGCCTTGACGCTGTCCATGGCGAGCGCGCATTCCTGCAGCTGCTCGCGGGAAAGCCCGGCCGGCACGTCGGCGTGTTCCTTTACCTTGCCGTTGATCTGGACGACGATCTCGACGGTGTCCTTCACGAGCATGGATTCGTCGCAGACGGGCCAAGCAGCGCTGTAGACGAGGCCTTCCTTGCCGAGGCCTTCCCACATTTCTTCGGCGATGTGCGGCGCGAACGGCGCGAGCATCAGCACGAGCTTTTCGGTGGCGTCGGCCATGAGGCCGAGGTTGACGTCGTCGAGCTCTTTATAGCGGTACATCTCGTTGACGAGCTCCATGATGGCGGCGAGCGCCGTGTTGAAGTTGAAGCGCTTCTCGATGTCCTCGGAAACTCTCTTGATGGTGT
>JAIKZT010000040.1 GCA_024682015.1 Clostridia bacterium | reverse complement strand
CCGCCGATGCAGGGATGGTTGACGATGGCCACGTCGCAGTCGTCAAACGCGCCTTCCCGCGCGTACTTGACCTTCGCGCCGCTCGTCTCCTCCGCGGGCGTGCCCAGCACGACGACGGAGCCACCGCATTCGGCGAGCTTTTTGCTCAGGATGATGCCCGCCGCAACGGATACCGTTCCCAGCATGTTGTGGCCGCACCCGTGCCCCACGCCGGGAAGCGCGTCGTATTCGGCCATGTAACAGACGCGCGGGCCGGGTCTACCGCTGTCAAACGTCGCCCGGTAACCGGTCTCCAGGCCCATGTAGGGCTTTTCGACCACGAATCCGTAGCGCCGCAGCACGTCCGCATGCTCCTGGGAGGACAGGAATTCCTCGTACCCCAGCTCCGGATGCGAAAAGATCGAATCCGAAAGGGCTTCCATGTCGCCGCGGATCGCGTCGCTCGCTTCTCTATACCATTCTGCCATCGTATTGCCTCCTTGTTTGCCTTCCTGAGCGGCTCACCCCGTCGAATGTGTATATGCCTTACGGTCTGCGGACGTACTTTCCGCAGCTGCCGTTTACGATCGTTTGTCCTTTGGCGGCGATCTGCCCGTTCAGGATGACCCAGCCGATGCCCTCGGGCTTAAGCTGCGGCTCTGTAAACGTCGCCCGGTCGATGATGCGTTCGGGATCGAAGATGGTGATGTCCGCGTCGTATCCTTCCTCCAGGTACCCTTTGCGGCCGTCCAGGCGCAGGCGCTTCGCCGGCATGGACGTGATCTTCTCCAGCCCGGTGAAGAAGTCGCAAAGCTTTTCCTCGCGGACGTATTTTCCCAGAAAACGCGGGAACGTCCCGGCCCCTCTGGGGTGTCCTTTGTGACCACGGTACAGCCCGTCGCTGGCCACCATTACCAGCGGATGCGCCAGCGCCATCGCGATTTCATCCTCCCGCATGACGTGGGCCACCGCGTACATTTCGGGATAATTTTTCCGCGCATCCTCGAAGATCTCCTTCGTGCAGCGGACGTGCTCGTAGGGCGCATCCGTCAGCTCGACGTCGCTGTACGTGGCGCCCAGGCGCTCCAGGCACCCGGGCACGAAGACGTCGCTGCCGATGCTCGTGCTGAACGCGGCGTACGGATAGCTGTCCGCGAGGACGTCCAGCCCGCTGTCGCGGTACCGCTGGATCAGATCCAGCGCATCCTGCATGTTGCCATAAGCCGAGCAACTGGACAGGTGCGAGATCTGGAACGGAATGCCCGTATCCCGGCAAAGGCCCGCCATCTCGTCGATGGACGGCAGCGCGCCGTCCCCGTCCAGCCGGTAGTGCGCCGAAAGCAGCAGGTCGTCCCGGCCCAGAATGTACTTGCACACGCCCAGTTCCTCTTCGTACGTCATGCCCTTGGCGTATTCGATGCCGTAGGATACGCCGACGGCGCCCTCATCCACGGCGTCTTTGACCATGCGGGCCATCCGCTCGATCTGTTCCGGGGTGGAAGCCGCCCGCGTGTCGGTGTTTCCCACCTGATCACGCAGGAAATTGTGTCCGATGAACAGCATGTAGTTGATGGGGCTTCCCTGCCGGGCGATGCGCTCTTCCATGAGGGCCGGCCACTGGCGGTTGCTGCCGCAGTTGCCGCCCACGGCGGTCGTGACCCCCATCAGGAGCATGCATTCGGCGATGTCCCAGCCGTCCCCGCAGAGGGCGAATTCTTCCTCGTGCATGTGGATGTCGATGAAGCCGGGAGCGATCACCTGGCCCTTCGCGTCGATCGTCTGAGCCGCCTCGGGCAGATCCTTTCCGATCTGCGCGATTCTGCCGTCCTTGATGCCGATCTCCACGTCCTTCAGCTGTCTGTTTCTGATATCCGCGGCCCTGCCGCCGACGATCTTGATGTCTAACATAAAAGCCTTCCCGATCCGTTCGATTTCAAATGCCGCCGGCCCTATTCCTCGCCGAGGATCTTGCACACGTCGACCCAACCCTTGCAGGGGGTATATTTTTCGAGGATATCAGGGCTCGCGTCGAACGTCGTGTAATCGTCGCCGGCCGCCGAGTGGACCATCTCAAAGCGCTTCAGGGAAACGTCGAGATAGACGTCGATTCCCTCGTTGATGCCGAAGGCGCACACGCCGCCGGGCTCGTGACCCACCAGCTCCTGCACTCTGTCTCTGGGGATCATGCTGGGCTTGCAGTGGAAATAGCTCTTGAATTTGCTGCTGTTCACCTTCGTGTCGCCGGCCATGACGATCATGACGGGCTGCTCGCCCACCATGAACGTAAGGGACTTCGCGATCTCCGCTTCGGTGCAGCCGATGGACTTCGCCGCGTCCTCCACGGTGTCGATGTACAGTTCTCTGTGGTGCACGTATTCCATGCCGCCCACCTTTTCCAGATAGGCCTTGGCCAGTTCGTAAGACATAAGGGCATCCCTCCTAACGGTTCTTCATGCTGCGCTCCATGTTTCTGGACGCATCCTTCTTCGCGATGTCGGCTCGCTTGTCGTACAGTTTCTTGCCGCGCGCCACCGCCAGCTCGAGCTTGACGAGGCCTTTGGCGTTCAGATAGACCTTGCTGGGCACGAGCGTAAGCCCGTCCTGCATGACGGCGGTCTGCAGCCTGCGGATCTCCTCTTTGTGCAGCAGAAGCTTCTTGGGCCGCAGCGGGTCCGTGTTGTAGCGGTTGCCCTTGTCGTAGGGGGCAATGTTCATGTTGTAGACGAAGACCTCGCCCTTGCTGTCCACCTTGGCGAAGGAATCCCGCAGGTTCACCCCGCCGGCGCGCACGGACTTGATCTCCGTGCCCGTGAGCACGACGCCTGCCTCGTAAGTATCCTCGAAGAAGTAGTCGTGCCGGGCTTTTTTATTGTTGGCGATCAGCTTTTCCATCAGTCGTACAGCCCTCCGAAGCGGGAGAACGGGAACAGGCGCAGCACCGCCTTGCCGACGACGTCCGATTCGCTGACGAAACCGACGCGCGAATCGCGGCTGTCCACGGAATTCTGGCGGTTGTCGCCCATGCAGAACAGGCAGCCTTCGGGCACGGTGACCTCGTCCATCTCCGTATTCGTATAACCGTCCTTCGTGTAGTTCTCCACCTGCGCCTCGCCGTTGATGTACACGACGCCGCCCGTGATGGAGATCCTGTCGCCCGGAAGCGCGATGATGCGCTTGACGAGCAGCTTCTCCTGACCCGTGGACGTCGTGAGCGGGCTGTGGAAGATGATGATGTCGCCCCGCTGCGGATCGCCGAACAGGGTGTAGCTCTGCTTGGATACGAACAGGTAGTCGTTCTCCTTCAGCGTGTTCTCCATGCTGTGCTCCTGCACGATGGTGGGCTTGATGAACTGCAGCACGAGGAAAGCCACGACGATCGCGATGACGATGTCCTTGATCCACTCCTTGAGCTCCTCGACCCGCTGCTTTTTCTTATCCTCCGCAGGATTCGGAGCTTCCCCGGCAGGCTCCTCGAGGGGCGGCTGAGGCATGATCTCTACCTCCGGCTGAACCTGCGCGCTTTCCGCAGGCTGCAGGATCTGTTCGCTGTTGTTTTCGTTCATTCTATGATCTCCTTACCGAATAATTCCTTCTGAATAAAGCTCCACTGGGCCGGCAGCGGCGCCGTTACTTCCCTGCCCTGCAGCTGGTCGAGGGGTTCGGGAAGTTTCCCGAAGATGAGCCTTCTGGCGTGGAGCAGCTGCGTCGAAAGGCCGGTTCGGTCCGCGATCTGCCGGTTGACCCGCGCATCGCCGTATTTGGCGTCGCCGATGAGCGGATACCCCGCGTGCTTTAAATGAGCGCGGATCTGGTGGCTTCGCCCGGTGACGAGTTCGACCTCGACGAGCGTGAAACGCCCATCCGTGTAGAGCGGCCTTGCGATGGTCTCGATGTGCTTGCCGAGGGGCTGCCCTTCCGCGTCCTTCGCGTTCTCCGCCAGGATGCGCACCCGGTTCGTCTTCTCGTCCTTGAGCAGGCGGTTCTTCAGGTGCAGCTCCTTTCTGAGCTCGCCGCACACGATCGTGCTGTAGAACTTCGAAAAGCCCCTGTCTTCCGCGAGCGCGGCGCTCAGGATCCGCAGCGCCTGCGCGTTCTTGCCGAATACCACCAGGCCCGTCGTATTGCGGTCCAGCCGGTGCACGGGGCTGGGAACGAAGCTCTTCTCGAGCCGCGGCACATAGTCGCCCTTTTCGATGAGATAGTCGATGACCTGGTTGGCCAGCGTGTCCTTCTTTTCGCTGCTGTCTCCGTGGACGAGCAGGCCGAAGGGTTTGGACACGACCAGTACGTTTTCGTCCTCAAAGCAGACCGTGAACTGCTTTTTGGCGGCGGTCACCCGTTTTTTGCGCGTGAACCCATCCAGATCGGCGTCGCTTAAGTAAAGCTGCAGCACGTCGCCTTCCGCGAGCATCGTCTCTTCCTTCGCGCGCTTCCCGTTGACTTTGACGTCCTTGCGGACAGCCTTGTACACGAGGCTCAGCGGCGCGTTCGCCAGATATTTCTTCAGGAAGCGGTCGAGCCGCTGTCCTGCGTCGTTTGCCGTGATGGTGATCTCTCTCATAACTAAATAAGTATACCATAAAACGCAAGGCGGGGGGAGTAGTGTTTTCGGGATGGGGGACGAGTCTCCATGTTATGGGGCGCAGAAGCAAAAAACGGCCGCTGGGGCCGTTTTTAAACCATGGACGATTCCAATGATCATGCTTTGGTCGAGATCTCGTCAAACATGGCGCGAACGGACGGAGCATCCTTTGTCAGCCGCTTGATGCTGACATTTTCGAGTTTATTGTTTGCCGTATTCAGATGATTCTCGGATTTCACCAGGTTTTCCCTGATCTTCGTCAGCGCGGAGATCGCATTGTCAATGCCCTTGATGGCATCTTCGAAACGGTCGCTCGCCTTTCTGAAACTGTCAGCGAAACTGCTTTTAAAGAGGCTCAGATTCTCTTCAAAATGATACAGGTCCAGCTGCTGGTTTTGGATGTCCGCGAGTTTCTTCTGATACTCAAGGGAATTCAGCGCCGCATTGCGAAGCAGAGAAATGATGGGGATGAAGAACTGCGGGCGGATCACAAACATCTTGGGATACCGGTAAGAGACATCCACTATGCCATTGTTGTAGAGCTCGTTGTCACTTTCAAGAAGCGTGACCAAAACCGCATATTCACACTTTTTCTCGTTGCGGTCCTTATCCAGTTCCTTAAAGAAATCCTCGTTCTTATGCTTGGTGGCAGTCGTGTCCATCTCGTTTTTCATCTCAAACATGATGGAAATAAATTCCGTGCCGTCCGAAGATTCCCGGAAGATGAAATCTCCCTTACTCCCCGTTTTGGCATCGTTATCCTTTTCAAAATAGGCGTTCGGGAAGGCAGTCATGCGGATCTGGTTGAACTGCGTCATGCAATGCTGCTCCAGGCTCTCTCCCACCATTTTCGTGGACTGCCTCGCTTTGAAATCCTTCAACCGCTCGATCTCTTCGTCGCGAAGTTTCAACTCTCCCTTATGCTGCTCGATCAGGGACGTCTCCCGCAATGCGCCTTCTTTTTTCTGCAATGCAAGATCGCTCTGAAGCTTCGTGATCTCCGTGCCTTTTTCCGATATCTCCCGGTCCTTCGCCTGAACCGCTTCTGTTACAGCCAGTTTCTTTTCCGTTTCAGCTTTATCGAGCTGAGCTTTCAATCGCTCGATCTCCTTATCCCTATCAGCGAGCTCTTCCTTTTTCTTTTCAAGGATGGAATCGCTCTCTTTCACTTTCTCCTGAACGGCCTGCGTTACGGCCAGTTTCTTTTCCATCTCGATGCCGGATAACTGCGCTTTGAGCTGTCCGATCAGCCGTTCCCGCTCCGCAAGCTCTGCGTCTTTCTTTGAAAGCTCTTCACTGCGAAGTTTTTCCTGTTCCATGCGGGCGATCGTCAGATCGTTTTCCTGCTTCTGAGCCAGCGCTTCCTCACGCCGTTCCAGTTCCTTTTCAAATTCCCTGTCCCGTACCTGCTGCACGATCTGCGCATAACCTGTATCGTCGACCTGAAAGATTTTACCGCAATTCGGGCATTTTATCTCCTGCATA
>JAIKZT010000229.1 GCA_024682015.1 Clostridia bacterium | reverse complement strand
AGACCGAGATCGAGAGCCTCCAGCTCGGCGCCATCGACTTCATTCCCAAGCCGTATCCGCCCATCGGGGTCATCCAGGCCAGAGTCCTGCGCACGATCGAGCTCCACGAGGACAGGGACATCATCCAGCTGACGGAGCGCGACGAGCTGACGGGGCTTTACAACCTGGAGTATTTCTTCCGCTACGCCGAGCAGTACGACCAGTACCATCAGGATAAGGAGATGGACGCCGTCATTCTGGATATCAACCATTTCCGCATGATCAACGAGCGCTACGGGAAATCCTACGGCGATGCTGTTCTGAAGCGCATCGCGGCCGGCGTCAAGAGTATCCTCGGGGAAACCGGCGGCATCGTCTGCCGCAAGGGCGCGGACACGTTCCTGGTCTACTGTCAGCATCGGGACGACTATCGCAGCCTACTCGACGACGCGTCCTTCACGCTGACGGAGAGCAAGGAATCCGGCAACCGGGTGCGGCTGCGCATGGGCATCTATGAAAACGTCGACAAGTCCATCGACATCGAACGCCGGTTTGACCACGCCAAAATGGCGGCGGACACGGTCAAGGGGAGCTTTACCCAGAACATCGGGTATTACGACGACAATCTTCACGAGAGGGAACTGTACGCGGAGCAGCTCATCGAAGACTTCCCCAAGGCCATCGCGGAAGGCCAGTTCAAGGTGTATTTCCAGCCCAAGTTCGACGTGCGGCCGGATACGCCCGTTCTGGCGAGCGCGGAGGCGCTCGTGCGCTGGATCCATCCGGACATGGGCATGATCAGCCCAGGCGTCTTCATCCCGCTCTTCGAGGAGAACGGGCTCATTCAGAAACTCGACACCTACGTCTGGCGGGAAACGGCCCGGCAGATCCGAGACTGGAAGGACAGGCTGCACTATTCCGTGCCCGTTTCCGTCAATGTATCCCGGGTCGACGTATACGACGAGGACCTCGCTGATACGCTGCAGGACGTGCTGAACGAGCATGGGCTGTCTGCCTCCGACATGCTGCTGGAACTGACGGAATCCGCCTACACGCAGGATTCCACCCAGATCGTGGAGACAGCCGAAAAGCTCAGAGGCATGGGCTTTAAGATCGAGATGGACGATTTCGGCACGGGCTATTCCTCGCTGAACATGATCTCGAGCCTGCCGATCGACGCGCTGAAACTGGACATGCAGTTCATCCGCGACGCGTTCAAGGAGGGCGGCAGCACCCACTTGCTGGAGGTCATCATCGGCATCGCGGATTTCCTGTCCGTGCCCGTCATCGCCGAAGGCGTCGAAACGGAGCAGCAGTTGCGGACCCTGAAGGCGCTGGGCTGCGACCTCGTACAGGGCTATTTCTTCTCGAAGCCCGTTCCCGCCTCGGATTTCGAAGCGTTCATCCTGCAGAAGAAGGAGGCTGTCGCCGCGGAGGCTGAAAGGCTTTTTGCCCAGCCGGAGCCCGAGGATAGCGAAGACCTGAAAAAGAAACTCCTTCAGGCAAAGATGGGCGACGCGCACGGCGCGGAGCCCGGTTCTACGGAAGCGGAGATATCCGCGGCAGACGGTCCCAGGGAGCACACGGGGATCCAGCTGCGGACGGCATCCGTCTTTTCCGTCATCCTCGCCATCATCGCGGCAGCCGCTCTTCTGTTCGCCGACATCTCCGTCTCGAAGGCGTATGAGCGCATGGCGAATGCCAGCGACCGCTACATCTCCGCGCAGATGGCGGCTTCGGACATGGAGTCCGGCTCCGACTACCTGACGGATCGGGTCCGCTGCTTCGTCGTGACCGGCGAAGTGGAGTATCTGAAGGACTTTTTTGAAGAGATCGATGATACCCGCCGCAGAGACAGGGCAGTGGAAAATCTGGAGCGCCTCCTGGAAGGGACCGGGAGCAGCGCTTTGGGCAACCTCAACACGGCTCTGAACCTCTCCAACGAGCTCGTTTCCATCGAAAACCTGGCCATGCGGCTCATGGTGGAAGCGGGTCACTACCATGCTGAGGACATCCCCCAGACCATTGCGTCCATTTCCTTAGGCGATGAATACAAGGGGCTTTCGGCTCAGGAGCTCAAGGAAAAGGCCCAGACCATGGTCTTCGACAACAACTACATGCACTACAAGGATAAGATACGCGAGAACGTGGGCCTTTGCACGCAGTCGCTCATCCTGTCCTCTAGCCAGGAACTGGAGCAGGCGTCGTCGAAGCTGTCTCTGCTCGTGAACATTCAGACGATCCTGACGCTGCTGTTCCTGCTGATCGTGCTTGCGATCGTCGGCATCGTTACTCAGCTCGTGAGAAAACCGCTCACGAACATGGTGCATAAGATGCAGAATCAGGAGATCGTGCCGGTGGCGGGCGTGGAGGAACTGCGCTTCGTCACGCGGACGTACAACACCATCATGGAAGAGAACCGGCAGGCGAAGGAACGCCTCAGCCACGAGGCGTCTCACGACGCGCTTACGGGGCTGTTCAACCGGGGCGCCTACGACCTGCTGATCGAAAGCGCCGATACAGAGCACATGGCGCTCATCCTGCTCGACATGGATGGGTTCAAGGGCATCAACGACACGTACGGACACGCCGTGGGCGACAGGGCTTTGAAGCGCGTGGCGGAGCTCATGAAGAAGAGTTTCCGGTCCGTGGATATCCTGTGCCGCATCGGCGGGGACGAGTTCGCGATCGTCATGACCCGTGTCAACAGCTCCATGCGCCAGCTCGTGCTGAACAAGATCAATCACATCAATGACCTGCTGCAGCATCCGACCGACGATCTGCCGCCGCTTTCCTTAAGCGTGGGCGTCGCGTTCTCCGACCGCGA
>JAIKZT010000036.1 GCA_024682015.1 Clostridia bacterium | reverse complement strand
GGTGTTGCAGCCCATGACATACGCGCCGCCGGCTGCGTCCTGGATGGTCCGGTACAGGGTCTTGGTGATCTGCGCGGTGGTTTTCGTGCGGTCGGCAAAGTGCCAGCCGTCGGGGAACAGCGTGATCCCGGCCTGGGTGTCCTGTACGCCGGTGACGTCGATGCAGGTGAAGTCGTGTTTGATGAGGTCATAGCCCCAGCTGCGGATGCGCGCCACGTCGCCGCGGATCTGTTCCAGCACCTCCGGGACGCTGGGGTCGAGGATGAAGCCCTGCTCGGGGCGCACGCCGTCGGCGCGCTGCAGCCGCATGGGCTGCGGGATCGCTTCGTCCTCGGTGAGCAGCGGCCGCATCCAGATGCCGGGCAGGCAGCCGCGTTCGCGGATGCCGTCGGCGACGGCCGCCATGTCGCCGAAGCGCTCGTTGGGGAGCCACGGCGCGCCGATGTACCCCTTGCGGCGCTGGCGCTCCCAGCCGTCGTCGATGACCATGTAGGGCCGCACGGGGCCGCCGCAGAGGCCGCCCATCAGCGCGGCGTCGGCGAAGACGCTCTCCCGTGAGATGTCGCCGTAGGCGTAGTACCAGTTGTTCGCGCCGAACACCGGACGGGAGGGCAGCTTCGGTGCGGGGCAGAGGATCCCCGCAAAGCGCTGCGCCGTGCGGTAGGGCGTCTCGCCTTCCGCGGATTCACAGACCGCGAGCTGTGCGGCTTCCAGCGGCGCGTCCAGAAGGACGCCGTCGCCGCCGCAGCGCACATCGAGCCACAGCGTGACGCCGCAGGGGTCGAGCTGCCAGAAGGCGAAGGCGTTGGGGCCGGTCTCCACGCCATAGCCGCGGGTGACGGCGCCGTCATGCGTCAGGAAATACCAGGGCAGGGGCTGCTCGGGGCAGACGGGATACCAGCCGATGTCGCCGACGGCGCGCTGCCAGCAGTCGCGGTATACGAGGCGCACCTCGCGGTTGTCGCCGCGCCAGCGCAGGCGGAAGCGCCGCGGCGCGATGTCGGGCGTGATGCGCGCCGTGGGGATGACGGTGATCGTTCCGCCGGCGGTATCCAGACGCAGCCCCGGCGCTTCGAAGCTGTCGCCGGCGGGGGTCATCGGCGCGAAGCCGGCGTCCGTCTGGAGCATGACGCCGTCGGGCTGCCGCAGTATGTCGGTCATGGGATCGCTCCTTTCTGTCCGGTCGGTTTTTGCCGGACCACGTGACCTTTCGTCCATTATACCGCATCGGACGGCGCCTGACAAGGGGCGCGGGGCGTTTTTTCCGCCGCCGGCGGGAAACAAAACCGCAGGGCGCTGCGTCTAACGCAAAGGATGAGATCGCAGACAAGACCCGTAAGAGGATGAAATACACCATGAAAAGGTTCCGGCTCCCCGGGGGAGCGAAACAGGAAGGAAAAACGGCGCGGCCGCGCAGAAGCGGCGCTGCGGCGAAGCAGAGACGGCTGGCGCTGGTCTCCGGCGCGTTCATCGCGCCCAGCGTCATCGGCACGATGCTGTTTTTCGTGCTGCCCTTCTTTGTCGTCATCTACTATTCGATGGTGGACAACCCCATCTCGGCCAATTTCGTCTGGCTGGACAACTTTTCCGCGGTGCTGCACAATACGGCCTTCCGGCTGGCGGCGAAGAATACCGCGCTGCTGTCCGCCGTGGCGGTGCCGCTGGCGGTGCTGCTCTCGCTGGGACTGGCCGTGATGCTGGACAGCCGCATCCCGCTGGCGTCCCAGTTCCGCACGGCGTTCCTGTCGCCGATGATGGTGCCGGTGGCGTCCATCGTGCTGATCTGGCAGGTCATCTTCCACTACAACGGCGCGCTCAACGAGCTGCTGGCCGTATTCGGCATGCAGCCCATCGACTGGCTGAAATCGGCCTATAACCGCTATGTCATCGTGGCGCTGTTTTTATGGAAGAACCTGGGCTACAACATGATCCTGTTCATGGCAGCGCTGTCCAACGTACCGGGTGAGCTGCTGGAGGTGGCCACGATCGAAGGCTGCGGCGCCTGGCGCAAGTTCGTGTCCATCAAGCTGCGGTACCTGAGCTCCACCATCCTCTTCGTCGCCATCCTGAGCCTCATCAACTCCTTCAAGGTCTTCCGCGAGGTCTATCTGCTCACCGGCGACTACCCCTTCGACGGTCTATATCTGCTGCAGCACTTCATGAACAACATGTTCCGCTCGCTGGACTTCCAGAAGCTGTCCGCCGCCGCGATCCTGATGTCCGCGGTGATGATCGTCATCATCGGCATCCTGTTCGCCGCGGAGAGCTTCTACGGAAAGGACGTGGAAGGATGAAGCTGCGTCGTTTCCGTTCATTGGCGGCCAAAACGCTGCTGCTCGTGATCGCGGCGGCCTTCGCGCTGCTGTTCCTGGCGCCGACGATCCTGACGATCACCAACTCCTTCATGACCTCCACGGAGATCAGCGCCAACTACGGCCAGATCTTCCAGAACGCCACGGCGAAGGCCGGCTCGAAGCGCTACATCGCCGAGCGGGTGAATCTGAAATTCATCCCCGATCACGTCAGCTTTTCCCAGTATTCCACGGTCCTGATCCGCAGCCCGGAGTATCTGTTCAAGTTCTGGAACTCCGTCATCCTGGTGGTGCCCATCGTGGTCTTCCAGGTGCTGGTGGCGTCCTTCGCCGCCTACGGCTTCGCCCGGTACCGGGGCCGTCTGCGCGAGATCATCTTCTTCTCCTACATCATTCTGATGCTGATGCCCTATCAGGTGACACAGGTGCCCAACTACCTGGTATCGGATTGGCTGCATATCCTGAACACCCGCTGGGCCATCATCCTGACCGGCATCTTTTCGCCGCTGGCGGTATTCATCCTGACCAAGTTCATGCGGCGCATCCCGATCACCTATGTGGAGGCCGGCAAGCTGGACGGCGCCAGCGAATGGCAGATCTTTACGAAGATCTACATGCCGCTGGCCGGCGGCGTGCTGTATTCGGTGGCGATCCTGGTCTTCATCGACTACTGGAACATGGTGGAGCAGCCCATCATCCTGCTGAGCAATCCCGAGCTGCATCCGCTTTCCGTTTTCCTGTCCAAGATCAACTCCGGCGAGATCGGACTGGCCTTCGCGGTGGCGACGATTTACATGGTCCCGACGCTGCTGATGTTCCTCCACGGCGAGGAGCATCTGGTGGAGGGCATCACCTATTCCGGCGGAATCAAGGGGTAATACAATGGCTACATCTGTGAAAAACCGTGCATGGGTCAAAAACGCGGCGATCATCTTCCTGGCGGTCATGCTGGTGCTGACGCTGTTTTCCAACACCATCATGAACCACGCGCTGCCCGAGGTGGCGGCGCAGTACGCGACGTCGGGCACCATCACGTCGAAGGTGCGCGCCACGGCGGCGGTCAAGGCGAACATGACCTTCGACGTCACCGCCGAGGAGACGCGCGTGGTGGACAGCGTCGCCGTCAAGACGGGCGACATGATCGAGGCGGGCGGCGTACTGTACTACCTCAAGGACGAGGAGAGCGAGGAGCTCAAAAGCGCGCAGAAGATGCTGGCCGAACTGGAGCTGGCCTATGAGAAGGCGCTGCTGGCGCTGCCGGTGCCGGATTATTCCGACGACGAGCGCGACATCCGGGAGAAAAAGGAGGACCTCGCGCTGCTGCAGAAGCAGAAGAGCGAGGTGGGCGGCAAGGACAGCGCGGTGAAGGCCGCGCAGGCTTCCGTGGACGCCGCGCAGGACTGGGTGGACGAGCTCACCGACAAGCAGAGCGAGATCAACGAGCAGATCTCGGAGCTGGGAGACCGCACCCCGGCCATCAGGAGCTACAAGGCAGCCGTGACGGAAGCCGAGAAGGCCCTGAAGGCCGCGCAGGAGGAACTGGAGAAGCTGAAAAGCAAGGGGGACATCGAAGCGGCTGCCGAACAGCTGCACAGCCTTCAGCAGACGCTGGAAGATGAGCAGCTGCAGCTGTCAAGGCTGCAGGAGGACCTGAGCGCTGCGCAGGCAAAGGAGGCGCAGCAGTATTTCGAGCTGCAGATGGGCGTCGAAAGCGCGTGGCAGAAGTTCCCTTCGCAGTATGAATATGACATGGCGAACAGGAACCTCTATGCCGCAAAAACCGAGTACAACAAACAGCTGGACGCCCTGCGGCTGAATACGGACTA
>JAIKZT010000175.1 GCA_024682015.1 Clostridia bacterium | reverse complement strand
TGGCTGCTTCAAGGTCTCGGATGAGGTCCTTCCCGTATCCCAGCAGCTGTTCTCCGGCTTCTCGTACTTCAAGCGTCTGCTCGTCGGCGGCGACGATCTGTCCGCCGAGTTCTGGCGCGCCATGCGCAACACCTTTATCCTCAGCTTCTATGGTCTGTGCTTCGGTTTCCCGATGCCCATCATCCTGGCCCTGTTCTTCAATGAGATCAAGTCCAACATCGCCCGCAGCGTCTATCAGGTCCTGACCTACCTGCCGAAATTCATGTCCACGGTCGTTATGACCTCTCTGGTCGTGATGCTTGTCAAGCAGGGCTCCCTGACAAGCGGCATGGGCATCGTGTCACAGGCTCTTGCAAAGCTCGGCTGGATCTCGCAGGACGTGGCGAACTCCGGCATGCTGAACAATCCCCAGTTCTTCCGCCCCATCTACATCATCTCCGGCATCTGGGAGAGCGCGGGCTATGACAGCATCGTCTTCTTTGCCGCCATCATCGCCATTTCGCCCACCAGCTACGAGGCCGCTCAGATCGACGGCGCCGGCAAATGGGCCCAGATGCGCTACGTGGTTCTGCCCAGCATCCTGTCCACCATCGTCATCATGCTCATCACCCGTATCGGCTCCCTGCTGAACATCGGCTATGAGAAGGTGCTGCTGCTCTACAACACCAACACCTATGTCACCGCCGACGTAGTATCCACCTTTGCCCAGCGCTACGGCCTTGCCGGCGCTGCCAAGGGCATCGCCTCCGCTGCTGAGATGATGAACAACGTGGTCGGCATGCTGCTCGTCATCGGCGCCAACACCATCGCGCGCAAGGCGTCGGATGTTTCGCTCTACTAAAAGGAGGAGACAGCGATGAAAAGAAAACTTGAAGCTTCCGAGCTGATTTTTAAGATCATCAGCTATACGCTGCTCACCATTTTCGCCCTCGCGTGCCTCTACCCCTTCGTGTACGCGATCTCCGCCGCCATCAGCGGCCGCACTGCTGTTGACTACGGTCAGATCGTCCTCTTCCCGAAGGACATCCAGTTCGACGCTTTCGAGCGCATGTTCAGCGACAACATGTTCTGGAACGCCTACTCGAACACCCTGTTCATTACCTTCTACGGCACGATCTGGGCGCTGTTCTACTCCATCCTCGGCGCTTACGCCCTGTCCAAGAAGCGCCTGCTGTTCCGTAAGTTCTTCAACTTCTTCCTGGTGTTCACCATGTGGTTTGCAGCCGGTATCGTACCGCAGTACTTAAACTACCTGGACACCAAGCAGATCTTCAACGCGGTCGGCATTACGGATGACAAGTGGCTCGTCGTTATCGCAATGGGCATGGCCGCCATGAACATCATCCTCCTGCGCAACGCCTTCGAGGGCGTGCCCAGCGAGATCGAGGAGGCCGCCATCGTCGACGGCGCCAGTGAGTTCCAGGTCCTGACCAAGGTGTATCTGCCCATGTGCAAATCCACCATCGCCACCGTCGCCCTGTTCTTCGGCATCTCCCGCTGGAACGGCTACTTCTGGGCGCGTCAGATGATCTCCAACTCCAACGAGCACCCGCTGCAGGTCTTCATCCGTCTGAGACTGGAGGAGTTCACCGACGCCGAGGCCATGGCCGGCTGGAACCAGCCCTATGCTTCCGACTCCGTTATCTACGCGCTCATCGTCTGCTCTATCGTTCCTATCCTCATCATCTACCCCTTCATCCAGAAGTATTTCGCCAAGGGCACGAACGTCGGCGGCGTGAAGGAGTAATTCCCTGTGAACCAACCGGTCGTCCGGTATTGAATAAGTGAATTAATTTATAGGAGGATTTCAATGAAAAACACCAGCAAAATGATCGCCCTCCTGCTCGTCGTCGCCATGATGGTGACCGTGCTGGCAGGCTGCGGCAAAAAGATCGACGTTGACCAGTATCAGGCTCCCGCAGCCACCCAGGCTCCCGCCGCTCCCGCAGCCGAAGCCCCCGCAACCGAGGCTCCCGCCGAGGCCGCTGCCCCCGCCGAGCTGAGCTATGCCGACGGCACCGTGCTGCGCATGGCCACCGGCTACAACTCCACCAAGACCGGCCTGAGCATGGATGCTGAGGTCGCCGGTGAAGGCGTTACGCTCGCCGACGGTGTGACCTATCACGCCGGCGACCTCAAGCCCACCTGGGTCGAGGTTGAGAAACAGCTTGGAATCAAGATCGAAGACAAGTATCAGGGCAACAGCGCA